>NZ_JBSFJF010000064.1:0-31559 GCF_053597915.1 Streptomyces sp. NPDC001219
GTCGCCGAGTACGGCGCCGCGGTCACCCTGCTTCCGGACGTAAAGCGAAGCAGTCCGGAAACCCTGCCCCGGAGGCCCGTCACCGCACCCCAACAGCCCCGCGCAGCGGCACCGCCCGCCGCAGGCGCAACGGCGAGGGCACCCACAAACACCACCCGAACCCACACCCCGCGCAGCGGCCCGCAAACGGCGAGAGGCCCCCACGGCGGGAAAGCCGAAAACGTGGGACGCAGCCACAGCGCAGCCCACGGCGGGGAGCCAAAAACGTGGCGAGGCCCCCTACCGGGGCGACTCCGGCGGCCGCTGCCGAGGCATGTTCGGCCGCCCCCGATGCGGCACCGCAAACCGCCCCGCCGCAGCCGCCCCCTCCGGCCGAGGAGAACAGGCGGCGGAGCCGCCCCCGTCCGCGGCAAAGCGCAGCGGACTGGCCCGGAACTCCGCCATCCAGTCCACCGTCTCGGCCCGCACCAGCTCCCCGAGGTCCTCGTTGAACCGCCGCAGCAGTCCGAGACAGCGCTCCGCCGCCTCGCCCGCCGTGCCCTCGGCCGGTCCGAGCACCTCCCGCACGCTCTCCGTCGCCCAGTCGAACTGCAGCGCCTCCAGCCGCCGGTGGATCGCCTGCACGGTCGCCAGGTCCCGCATCCACCCGGCGGTCACTCCGAAGTACCGGTCGCCGCCCACGCACACCGCCGCCAGCAGCAGCGACAGACAGCCCCAGGCCGCGCCGCCCTCCCAGACCCCGGCGAGGTCCAGCAGCGGCAGCGCCCCGCCGACCGCGAGCCCGGCCGCGGCGCCCAGCCGCAGTGCCCGCGCGCCGCGCCGCTTGGCCAGCCGGTCGTGCAGATACCAGTCGGCGGCGCGCAGTGCGCCCTCCTCGGTCCAGAGATAGAGCGCGTCCAGCCGGTCGGCCGGCTCCCCCCAGTCGCCGAGCGGGAAGGCCCGTCCCGCGAGATCCCTCCGGCCGGGGCCCCGGCCGCCGCTCTCCCGCCGGGGGCGGCGGCTCTCCCGAGGGGGCCCCTCGGGCTGCATATCCGGCTGACTCACCCGTGCACTCCCTCTCTGCGCTCTCTCCGGACACGTGCGGCGCACGCGTGACATACGGGACGGCCGTTGCGCACGGCCCCCTTCCTACCGCCGAACGGCTGGCGTCGGCCCCACGATCACGCTCTTTCCGCCCGGAAGTGGTGCGGGATCGGGTATAGGGCCGCCGGGCGTCTCACCCGAAAGAGTGGCCAACGCGGTGACGCACGGTTTCCGGCCGTCGCCGCCCCGCCCGCCGGCCCGGCCCGGCCGACGTCCGGGTGCCCGGGGCTCTCGTCTAGGCTGCCACCGTGAAGGTCCTCGTCATCGGCGGCGGCGCCCGCGAACACGCCCTGTGCCGCTCTCTGTCCCTCGACCCCGACGTCACCGCGCTGCACTGCGCTCCCGGCAACGCCGGCATCGCCGAGGTGGCCGAATTGCACGGGGTCAACGCCCTCGACGGCCAGGCCGTCGCCGAACTCGCCGCCGGCCTGGCGGCCGATCTGGTCATCGTCGGACCCGAGGCCCCCCTGGTGGCGGGCGTCGCGGACGCCGTACGCGACCGCGGCATCCCGGTCTTCGGTCCCTCGGCCCAGGCCGCCGAGCTGGAGGGCTCCAAGGCGTTCGCCAAGGACGTCATGGCCACCGCCGCCGTCCCCACGGCCCGCAGCTATGTCTGCACCACCCCGGAAGAGATCGACGAGGCCCTGGACGCCTTCGGCGCGCCGTACGTCGTGAAGGACGACGGGCTGGCGGCCGGCAAGGGCGTCGTCGTCACCGAGGACGTCGAGGTCGCCCGCGCCCATGCGCTGGCCTGCGACCGCGTCGTCATCGAGGAGTTCCTCGACGGCCCGGAGGTCTCGCTCTTCGCGGTCACCGACGGCGAGACCGTCGTCCCGCTGCAGCCCGCCCAGGACTTCAAGCGCGCCTACGACGGCGACGAGGGCCCCAACACCGGCGGCATGGGCGCGTACAGCCCGCTGCCCTGGGCCGACCCCAAGCTGGTCGACGAGGTCATGGCCACCGTCCTCCAGCCCACCGTCGACGAGCTGCGCCGCCGCGGCACCCCGTTCTCCGGCCTGCTCTACGCGGGTCTGGCGATCACCTCGCGCGGGGTGCGCGTGATCGAGTTCAACGCGCGCTTCGGCGACCCGGAGACCCAGGTCGTCCTCGCCCGCCTCAAGACCCCGCTCGCCGGTCTGCTGCACGCCGCGGCCACCGGCTCCCTCGCCACCTTCCCGCCGCTGCGCTGGAGCGACGGCGCGGCGGTCACCGTCGTCATCGCCTCGCACAACTACCCGGACACCCCGCGCACCGGCGACCCGATCGACGGGCTCGCCGACGTCGCGGCCCAGGACGGCCCGAAGGCGTACGTCCTGCACGCCGGCACCAAGCGCGACGACTCCGGCGCGGTGCTCAGCGCGGGCGGCCGGGTGCTGTCCGTCACGGCCACCGGCGCCGACCTCACCACCGCCCGGCAGCGTGCCTACGACGCCGTCGGCCGGATCTCCCTGGACGGCTCCCAGCACCGCACGGACATCGCCGCCAAGGTCGCGGACGCGGCCGCGGAAGCGCAGGGCGCGTAGCGGCGACGGCGCGGCGGGCGCCGCGGCGGACCCGTCGCGCCCGCCGCTGCCGGTGACATCTCCCCTGGGACACATGGCACATACCGTGGCATATGCCTCAGGTCTGCGGGCGCAGACCGGGCCGCCCCGCCGACGGCCCGAGGGGCCGGACCCGGCCGCGCCACCACGGCCCACACCCGCCCGGCGCCGGTTCCCGGCTTTGCCCAAAGCCATTCCATCGAGTGACCGCACCGAGTAACCGGCTGACGGGACCAAAACCCCCAACTAGGGTGCCGCGCAAGCGTCCTGCGGTCGCCGGGCCGGATTCCGGCACGGCGATCACGGTGGCGTCCGGCAAGTGGCTCACCGGCATTGCGATGTCAGTGGCCGGTGCCACAGTGGGTGTGGAGTGAGCTCGCTCCGCACACCGCGCAATTCTCGTACGTCCGTCCCGTGTTCTCTCCGTCCGGCTCCTTCAGGGCAGCAGGGGGTGTACAGGCTCGTGGCAAGTCCGGAAACAGGCGTCCTGGCGGCGCGTGCCCGCGCCCTCGCGGTGCTGCGCATCCGCAGCACGGCGCTGGCCGTGGCACTGCTGCCCGCGGCCGTGGCCGTGGTGCTGCTCGCCGGCCGGATGACCGGCCATCTCGGCGCGGGCACCGGCTGGGACCTCGCGCGCTGGGTCACCGGCGGCCTCGCGGTGCTCAGCCTGCTGCTGGCCGCGCTGGTCGCCGTGGTCGTCGCGCGCGCCCGGCCCGCCCTCAGCCCGTCCGTCCCGATCTCCGAGAAGTCGGCCCCCGATCTCTACCGCCTGGTGCGCGATCTCGCCGACCGCCTGGAGGTCCCCGCGCCCTCCGCCATAGCGCTCACCCCGGACTGCGACAGCTGGCTGGAGGACCGTACGCACCGCGCCCACGGCCCGCCCGGCCGCGGCCGGGGCCCGGCCGGCGGGGAGCGCGGGGTGCCCGAGGCGCCGGTCCTGGTCATCGGCTCGCCGTTCCTGTGGTGGATGCGGGTCGCCGAGCTGCGCGCCCTGCTCGCCCCCGTCGTCGCCGGCACCGGCCCCTCCGCCCACCCCGACATAGCGGCCGCCCGCCGCTTCATCCGGGGACTGGACGCCGCGGTGGCGGTCTCCGCCCGCGCCCGGCGGCCGCTGCGGGGCCTCCCGCTGCGCTTCGTCGGCCGGGTGGCGCGGCTGCTGCTCCGGGCCGGCCGCGAGCACGCCACGATCATGGAGCGCGCCGTCGCGGCCGCCGCCTCCGAGCGCGCCCAGTCCGTCGACTACGGCCTGCGGATCGTCGCCCAGGAGCAGGTCGGCCTCGCGTACGCGGGCTGGGACCGGCTGCTGACCCGGGTCGCGCTGCCCGCCTGGCGGATGGGCCGCTGGCCGTCCCGGCTGGACGCCGGGGTGGTCTCCGCGCTCACCGAGCTGTCCCGCCGGGACCGGCTCGCCGACGGCTTCGCCTCCCGGCTCGGCGAGCGCCCCGCCTGCGACCTCCTGGAGGAGCCCGGCGCCATCGACCGCGCCGCCTCGCTGCTGGCCGCCCGTCTCTTCCACGGCGGCCCGGCCGAGCCGGGACCCGACTGGTCACCGGTCGGCTGGAACCAGTACCCGGAAGAGGTCGTGGACCGGAAGTGGCGCCTGGAGGCCGCCCGCCTGCACCGCGTCCTCGACAACCTCCCGGCGGCCGCGCTCCCGGCGGCCCCGCCCGCACCGGCGGCCCCGCCCCAGCCGGACCCGTCCACCGCCCCGCCCCTCTCGTACGCCCGCACCGCCGCCGGTACGCCCGGGCACGGCCCGCCGGAGCGTCCGCCCGCCGACGAGCCGGACCTCGGCCCGCCCGCCGGCCGCCCCGAGGAACAGCCCGCCCCCGCCCCCGGCCCGACGCTGGCCCGGGTCATCGACCGGCTCACCCATGACGAGAGCGCGGGCGACCTGGTCGCCGCCCGGCTGGGCGCCGAGGTCGAGCGCGAGGAGCGGGAGGAGGCGGCCCGCCAGGCCGCCCGCGGCAGCGCGCCCCAGGACGCCGCCATCGGGGTGGCCTGGGGCGACGGCCTGGGCGAGGGCGGCCTCCCGCTGTTCCCGCTGCAACCGCCCCGTACGGGCCGTGAGCTGCTCGCCGACCACGTCACCGCCATGGTCTGCTGCGCCGCCGTCGACACCGCCGGGGCCGCCCCCGGCCTGGACTGGCTCGACGGCCCGGCGCTGCTGGTCGACGGCGCCCGCCGGTCCGACCTCGGCCGCCCGGTGCTCAGCCTGGTCGACGACGGCGACGCGGAGCCGCTCCGCGGCTGGCTGACGACGGTCGGCGTACGCCCGGAGAAGCCGGTCCGGCTGGTATGACCCCGGGCGCACGGCGGCCGACGGCGCGCGGCCCGTCCCCGGCGGTCCGCTCGACCGGCTGAATGTTCCCTTCCAGTTCGCATTTCGGGGGCGGTTGCATCTAAATTCACGACGAAGGGTGACGGAGTGGGTGCGTAATGTGATGTGCTGGGGGCGGCCGGACGGGCTCGACCCGCCGGCACCGCACCGGCCCGAGGGGCCGCGGCCGATGGGGGACGTGGGAGGGGAGTGGAAGGTGGCGACGGATCAGATCAGGCGCTGGGAGTCGGGCGCCCTCGCCCACGCGGTCACGGACCCGTTCGGCCAGGGCCCGCTGCCGTGGCTGCGCGGCAGTGAGAACTACTTCGACTCCGGCCGGATCATCCCCTGGTACGTCGACCCCGCCGTCGCCCAGGGCGGCCTGAGCGAGCCCGCGCCCCACAAGCACAACGGCCCGCGCACCGCCGACGACGTCCACCGCCAGATCAAGGGCTTCGCCGGCCCCGGCGCGGTGGCCCCCGGCGAGGCCATCGACTTCCGGGTCTCGGTCGATCCGCCCCAGCCGTTCAGCATCGACATCTACCGCATCGGCCACTACGGCGGCACCGGCGCCTCCAAGATCACCACCAGCCCCCGCCTGGCCGGTATCGTCCAGCCGCCCCCGCTGACCGCCGAGCGCACGGTCTCCTGCCATCACTGGTGGCTGTCCTGGCGCCTCCAGGTCCCCACGTTCTGGAACCTCGGCGCCTACGTCGCCGTGCTCACCACCGCCGACGGCCGCTACCGTTCCCACATCCCGTTCACGGTCCGCGACAGCGAGCCCGCCGACCTCCTCCTCCTGCTGCCCGACATCACCTGGCAGGCCTACAACCTCTACCCGGAGGACGGCCGCACCGGCGCCAGCCTGTACCACGCCTGGGACGAGAAGGGCGCCCTGCTCGGCGAGCGGGACGCCGCCACCACCGTCTCCTTCGACCGCCCCTACGCCGGCTCCGGACTGCCCCTCCATGTCGGGCACGCCTACGACTTCATCCGCTGGGCCGAGCGCTACGGCTACGACCTCGCCTACGCCGACGCCCGCGATCTGCACGCCGGACGGGTCGACCCGTCCCGCTACCGCGGCCTGGTCTTCCCCGGCCACGACGAATACTGGTCGGTGCCCATGCGCCGTACGGTCGAGGCCGCCCGGGACGCCGGCACCTCCCTGGTCTTCCTCTCCGCCAACACCATGTACTGGCAGGTCGACCTCTCCCCGTCGCCCTCCGGCCCGGAGTCCCTGCTCCACTGCCGCAAGCGCCAGGGCCCCGGACGCCCCGCGCTCTGGCGGGAGAACGGCGACGCCGAACAGCGGCTGATGGGCATTCAGTACGCGGGCCGGGTCCCCGAACCGGCCCCCCTGGTCGTCCGCAACGGCGGCCACTGGCTGTGGGAGGCCACCGGTGCCCACGAAGGCGACGAGCTCCCCGGCCTGGTCGCCGGGGAGGCCGACCGCTACTTCCCGCGCACCAGCCTCCCCGCACACACCGAACGCATCCTGCTCGCGCACTCCCCGTACCGCGACAGCGAGGGCACCGTCCGCCATCAGGAGACCTCTCTCTACCGCGCCCCCAGCGGCGCCTGGGTCTTCGCGTCCGGCACCTTCGCCTGGTCGCCCGCCCTCGACCGCCCCGGCCATGTCGACCAGCGCGTCCAGCGCGCCACCGCCAACCTCCTCGACCGCATCTGCAAACGCGACTGAGCCCGGCCGCCGTACGAGCACACGGCGGCCGGCCCCAACTCCCGCGCCGCCCGGCCGGGGCACCGGCCGACACCGGTGCCTCCGGGGCACCTGCCGCCCCGTCTGACACCGGGCTCCCGGCACGCACCCGGCCCCCGTCCGTCACCTCCGGCGCGCGTGAGGGAGAATCGGGGTGACTCCTGGATCAACCTACGCGGAGGAAGCGTGCCCGGTTTTGTAGAAAAGCCTGAGCCGGTGGAGGTCCCCGGGCTCACCCACCTCCACACCGGCAAGGTGCGCGACCTCTACCGCAATGCCGCCGGTGACCTGGTCATGGTCGCCAGCGACCGGACCTCGGTCTACGACTGGGTACTGCCCACCGAGATCCCGGACAAGGGCCGCGTCCTCACCCAGCTGTCCCTGTGGTGGTTCGAGCAGCTCACCGACCTCGTCCCGCACCACGTCCTGTCCACCGACCTCCCGGCCGGCGCCCCCGCCGACTGGGCGGGCCGCACCCTGGTCTGCAAGTCGCTGGACATGACCCCCGTGGAGTGTGTGGCCCGCGGCTATCTCACCGGCTCCGGCCTCGCCGAATACCGGCAGACCCGGACGGTCTGCGGACTGGCCCTCCCCGAGGGCCTCGTCGACGGCTCCGAGCTGCCCGCGCCGATCTTCACCCCGGCCACCAAGGCCGCCGTCGGCGACCACGACGAGAACGTCTCGTACGAGGAGGTCGCCCACCAGGTCGGCACCGAGGTCGCCGCCCAGCTGCGGCAGACCACCCTCGCCGTCTACGGCCGGGCCCGCGACATCGCCCGCGAGCGCGGCATCATCCTGGCGGACACCAAGTTCGAGTTCGGCTTCGACGGTGAGCAGCTGACCCTGGCCGACGAGGTCCTGACGCCCGACTCCTCGCGCTTCTGGCCGGCCGACCTGTGGCAGCCGGGCCGCGCCCAGCCGTCCTTCGACAAGCAGTTCGTGCGGGACTGGCTGACCTCCCCGGCCGCGGACTGGGACCGTACGGGCGAGCAGCCGCCGCCCGCCCTCCCGCACGAGATCGTGGAGAGCACCCGCGCCAAGTACATCGAGGCCTACCAGCGCCTCACCGGCCTCAGCTGGTCCTGACGGAAAAAGACCCCGGTCGATGACCGGGGTCTTTTCTCTGGCTGGAGCGGACGACGAGGCTCGAACTCGCGACCTCAACCTTGGCAAGGTTGCGCTCTACCAACTGAGCTACGTCCGCATGCCCCGCGCAAAGCTCCTGGAATCCAGTCGCCGCCGCGCGGTGCGGGGTCCACTATAGCCAACCTCGCCCACGGTCGAGGCACACCGCCGCAGGACAGTCCTCCGCGGCAGACTCCACGCTCGCCCACGAGAGGTGACTCCACGCCCTCCCCGGAGCGGCCGACACCCTCTTCCTGACCGGCGCCCCCGGCTCGGCGGATTCCGGCACGCCACCTCCCGGACCGTCAGCAGCGACACCCCGCCGCTCCTCGCTTCCTCCGCCAACTCCGTTTCCCCATAACGGTTTCCGGCACGCATTACACGGACGATCTCCACCGTCCGCCGCACCGACACCCTCTTCGGAACCCGTCCCGGCGCCCCGGCCTCCGGCGCCCGCTGCGGATACCTCGCCGGACGCGCCGCATCACGCTCATCGACCGGGACCCCGGAACCTCACCCGGAATCGATGTGGCCACCACCACATTCCGCCCCCGCGCCCGCACTCTCGCCGGTGACGTCACTCACACCAACGCCCCAACCATGCCTCCGCCGCCCTATCCGAAGCCCGCCATGTTTTTCCCGTTGTTCATGAGGCCTGTGTTCCGCCGGATCAGGATTCCGGCCGTACGGACCGTCACGGCAGGCGAGGGGAAAAGGCAGTTGCCCTTGTGTGTGCGGAGGAGGGGAAGAGGGAGCGGCGTGAAGTGCTGCCGACAAGAAAGAAGGCCCCGGTCGCAATGACCGGGGCCTTCTTATTCTGAGCGGACGACGAGGCTCGAACTCGCGACCTCAACCTTGGCAAGGTTGCGCTCTACCAACTGAGCTACGTCCGCAGGCATCCACTCGGCTTTCACCGAGCGGCGCGACAGCTACTCTACCTGATCCTTTAGGAAGGTCGAGCAGTCAGAGCGGGTGACAGGGATTGCACACTGCGCCTCCCTCTTGGAAAGAGGGCGCTCTACTACTGAGCTACACCCGCGTGACTCCGTGAGGTCCGGCCTTTCGGCCTCGCCCCTCGGCGTGCTCCAGACTCTAGCTGATCAGTAGGGGTGCTGTGCAAGTCGGCTGCGCCCGGGCCGCGGGATGCCGGCAACTCGGTCAGCGGTTGGCCGCGTTGAAGGCCTCGTAGACCTTCTTGGGGATGCGGCCGCGCGGCGGGACGTCCATCTGGTTCGAGCGGGCCCAGGCGCGGACGGCCGCGGGGTCGGGGTTCACCGCGGTCCGGTGGTAGGCCTTGCCGGACTTGGCCCGCTTGCGGCCGGCCTCGACGAACGGCTCGAGGGCGCCGCGCAGTTTCTTCGCATTGGCGGGATTGAGGTCGATCTCGTAGGACTTCCCGTCCAATCCGAAGGCGACCGTCTCTGCGGCTTCTCCTCCGTCGATGTCATCGGAGAGCGTTACTACTACGCGCTGCGCCACGGATATCGGTCCTTTCGTGGAGCAACCCCTTGCTGACATGGGGTGATGCTCCAGATCCGGCTGATTGGGATCAATGCTTTTTCATTTGTACAGCGATGGGCAATGCATTGTGAAGCCCAGTTAATTTCGTCAGCGTGTCTTCCCGCAATCCGGACCCCGGATCTTTTCGAGGATTTTTCCTGAGGTGCGCTCCCGCCGATACCGGACCGTGATCCGGACCACGGTATATCTATGCGCGTAGATTTTCGAACACGGTACTGTGAGGACACCGCCTTACGCACCACACCACCGGGAGTGCCAGTGGCACGCGTCGTAGTCGACGTCATGCTCAAGCCGGAGATCCTCGACCCGCAGGGGCAGGCGGTGCAGCGCGCACTGCCACGCCTGGGCTTCGAGGGGATCGCCGACGTCCGTCAGGGCAAGCGTTTCGAACTTGAGGTGGAGGGTCCGGTCGACGACGCCGCCCTCGCTCGCATCCATGAGATGGCCGAGACCTTCCTCGCCAACACCGTCATCGAAGACTTCACCGTGCGGGTCGACTCATGACCTCGCGGATCGGAGTCGTCACCTTCCCCGGCACGCTCGACGACCGCGACACCCAGCGCGCGGTCCGGGTCGCCGGAGCCGAAGCGGTGCCGCTGTGGCACCGCGACAAGGACCTCAAGCAGGTCGACGCCGTGGTGCTGCCCGGCGGCTTCTCGTACGGCGACTATCTGCGGGCCGGGGCCATCTCCCGTTTCTCGCCGCTGATGGAGACCGTTATCGAGCAGGCCAAGGCCGGTATGCCCGTCCTGGGTATCTGCAATGGCTTCCAGGTGCTCACCGAGACCCACCTGCTGCCCGGCGCGATGCTGCGCAACAACCATCTGCACTTCATCTGCCGCGACCAGAAGCTGCGGGTGGAGAACGCGGAGACTTCCTGGACCTCGGACTACGAGTCCGGCCAGGAGATCAGCGTTCCGCTGAAGAACATCGACGGCCGGTACGTCGCCGACGAGCGCACGCTCGACATGCTCGAGGCCGAGGGCCGGGTCGCCTTCCGCTACCTGGACGGCAACCCCAACGGTTCGCTCCGCGATATCGCCGGCATCACCAATGAGGCGGGCAATGTCGTCGGCCTCATGCCGCACCCCGAGCACGCCGTGGAGCCGCTGATCGGTACGGGCCGTACCGACGGCCTCGGATTCTTCACCTCGATCCTGAAGAAGCTGGTCAACGCATGACTCTGGACACCGTCAAGCACGCAGCGGAGACCCCTGAGGTCGAGCAGCCGTGGGCCGATCTCGGTCTGAAGCAGGACGAGTACGCGCGCATCCGGGAGATTCTCGGCCGCCGTCCCACCGGCGCCGAACTCGCCATGTATTCGGTCATGTGGTCCGAGCACTGCTCCTACAAGAGCAGCAAGGTCCATCTGAAGCAGTTCGGTGAGAAGGCCCCCGAGAACGACGCACTGCTCGTCGGCATCGGCGAGAACGCCGGTGTCGTCGACGTCGGCCAGGGCTACGCCGTCACCTTCAAGGTGGAGTCCCACAACCACCCCTCGTACATCGAGCCCTACCAGGGCGCGGCCACCGGCGTCGGCGGCATCGTCCGCGACATCCTCGCCATGGGCGCCCGCCCGGTCGCCGTCGTCGACCCGCTGCGGTTCGGCGCCGCCGACCACCCCGACACCAAGCGCGTCCTGCCGGGCGTGGTGGCCGGAATCGGCGGCTACGGCAACTGCCTGGGCCTGCCCAACATCGGCGGCGAGGTCGTCTTCGACGCCTGCTACCAGGGCAACCCGCTGGTCAACGCCGGCTGCATCGGCGTCATGAAGCACGAGGACATCCACCTCGCCAAGGCGTCCGGCGCCGGCAACAAGGTCATCCTCTACGGCGCCCGCACCGGCGGCGACGGCATCGGCGGTGTCTCCGTGCTGGCCTCGGAGACCTTCGACGACTCCAAGCCCGCCAAGCGCCCCGCCGTCCAGGTCGGTGACCCCTTCCAGGAGAAGCTCCTCATCGAGTGCACCCTGGAGATCTTCAAGGAAGACCTGGTCGACGGCATCCAGGACCTCGGCGGCGCCGGGCTGTCCTGCGCCACCAGCGAGCTGGCCTCGGCCGGCTCCGGCGGCATGCGCGTCGAGCTGGACACCGTGCCGCTGCGTGACTCCTCCCTCTCGCCCGAGGAAATCCTCATGAGCGAGTCCCAGGAGCGGATGTGCGCGATCGTCGAGCCCGGCAAGGTCGACCGCTTCCTGGAGATCTGCGAGAAGTGGGATGTCATCGCGACCGTCATCGGCGAGGTGACGGACGGCTCGCAGCTGGAGATCTTCTGGCACGGCGAGCAGATCGTGGACGTGCCGCCGCGCACCGTCGCCCACGAGGGCCCGGTCTACGAGCGCCCGTACGCACGCCCCGACTGGCAGGACGCCCTCCAGGCCGACGACGCCGCCAAGCTGGCCCGCCCGGCGAACGCCGACGAGCTGCGCGCGCAGGTCCTGAAGCTGGTGGCCTCGCCCAACCAGGCCTCCAAGGCGTGGATCACCGACCAGTACGACCGGTTCGTGCAGGGCAATACCGTCCTCGCGCAGCCGGAGGACGCCGGCATGGTGCGCATCGACGAGGACACCAACCTCGGCGTCGCGCTCGCCACCGACGGCAACGGGCGCTACGCCAAGCTCGACCCGTACGCGGGCGCGCAGCTGGCGCTGGCCGAGGCGTACCGCAATGTCGCCGCGTCGGGTGCCAAGCCGCTGGCGGTCTCCGACTGCCTGAACTTCGGCTCGCCCGAGGACCCGGCGGTCATGTGGCAGTTCGCCGAGGCCACCCGTGGTCTCGCCGACGCCTGCCAGACCCTCGGTACGCCCGTGACCGGCGGCAATGTCTCGCTCTACAACCAGACCGGCGAGACGGCGATCCACCCGACCCCGGTGGTCGCGGTGCTCGGTGTGATCGACGACGTGAACCGCCGGACGCCGATCGCCTTCGCGGAGGAGGGCCAGCTGGTCTACCTCCTCGGTGACACCCGCGAGGAGCTGGGCGGTTCGGCCTGGTCGCAGGTGGTGCACGAGCACCTCGGCGGGCTGCCGCCGAAGGTCGACCTGGAGCGCGAGCGGCTGCTGGCGGAGGTGCTGATCTCGGCCTCCCGTGACGGCATGATCGACGCCGCGCACGACCTCTCCGACGGCGGTCTGGTCCAGGCGCTGGTGGAGTCGTGCCTGCGCGGCGGCAAGGGCGCCCGCCTCGTCGTTCCCGACGGGCTGGACCCCTTCGTCCTGCTGTTCTCGGAGTCGGCGGGCCGTGCGGTCGTCGCCGTCCCGCGCAGCGAGGAGCTCCGCTTCACCGACATGTGCGGTGCGCGGGGACTGCCGGCCACCCGGATCGGTGTGGTCGACGGTGACGCGATCGACGTCCAGGGGCAGTTCAGCCTCCCGCTGAGCGAGCTCAAGGAGGCGCACGAGGCGACGATCCCGGGCCTGATCGCCTGAGACCACGCCGGGCGGCGCACTCCGCCGTCTGACGGTTCCGACGGCCCGTCCCCTGCCAGGGGGCGGGCCGTCGCCGCATTCCGGCGGCGTTGTCAGTGGTCCCGCCTAGGCTGATCACCATGCCGCCCGCCGCCCGGAAGCCGCGCCCCCGCCAGTACGACCCGAAGAAGACCCGCGCCGCCGTCGCGGCCCAGCTCGGCCATGTCGGGGACGCCGTACGCGGCCTCACCGCCGAGCAGTTCGCGCTGCCGACCCGGCTCGGTGACTGGACGGTGCGGGAGCTGGTGGCGCATCTGTCCATGACGCTGGGCGCGGTGGCGCGCGGCCTAGCGGAGCCGGCCCCGCCGAAGCCGGAGGCCACCCTGCTGGAGTGGCCGTCCGCGTCCGCACCGCTCGCCGCCTCCGTCGACGAGCGCACCCACGCCCTGTCCACCGCCCACGATCCCGCCGACCTGCTGGAGCGCACCGCGGCGGAGTTCGCCGAGCGCGTCGGGGCCGCACCCGACGACCGGGTGGTGGCCGCCCGCCCCGGCGCGCTGCGGCTGTCCGACCTGCTGGTCACCCGCTGCCTCGAACTCGTCGTGCACGCCGATGACCTCGCCGCGGCGACCGGCCGGGAGATCCCGTACGACCGCCAGGCCCTGGCCACCACGACCCGGCTGCTGGCCGACGTGCTGGCCGCCCGCGCACCCGGCGGCTCGGTCGAGGTCCGGGTGCCGCCGTTCGCCGTGGTGCAGTGCGTCGCGGGCCCGAAGCACACCCGCGGCACCCCGCCGAACGTCGTCGAGACCGACCCGCTGACCTGGATACGGCTGGCCACCGGCCGGACGACCTGGACCGAGGCGCTGGACGCGGCCCGCGTCAGCGCCAGCGGCGAACGGGCCGACCTCGCCGCGTACCTGCCCGTCATGAGCTGACCCGGGCCGAGCCGTCGCCGGGCCGGGTTCCGGCGGCGGACGGATCACGTCGCGTATCTCACACGGAGGGGAGGGCGCCACGAGCGGCAAACCCGGCGAAGGCGGCGAATGGCTGCACAACGGATACCCGGCGCGGCAGCCCGAAGCGGAGTGCCGCGATCCGCTCAGCGGTGAAGAAAACCCAGTTCAGCGCGTCGGCCGGAGTGGATGCCGGACCAGGGGAGGCGACGCCGAGGCCCGCCCGTCGGGGGCCCGCTGGTCGTGACCACGTCAAGCGCCCGCGGTGCCGCTTTCATGCACTTCTCCAGTTCCGCGACCATCCCCGGTTCGGATGAATGCGCGACCTGCCCTAGACTCGGTGCCGTGCCACGTGGTGACGGACGACTCAACCACGACCTGCTCCCCGGCGAGAAGGGCCCCCAGGACGCTTGCGGCGTCTTCGGTGTCTGGGCTCCGGGTGAAGAGGTCGCCAAACTCACCTATTTCGGGCTGTATGCGCTGCAGCACCGTGGACAGGAGTCCGCGGGCATCGCGGTGAGCAACGGCTCCCAGATCCTCGTCTTCAAGGACATGGGCCTGGTCTCCCAGGTCTTCGACGAGACTTCCCTCGGCTCTCTCCAGGGCCATATCGCCGTGGGCCATGCCCGCTACTCCACCACCGGTGCCTCGGTGTGGGAGAACGCCCAGCCGACGTTCCGTGCGACCGCGCACGGCTCGATCGCGCTCGGCCACAACGGCAACCTGGTCAACACCGCCGAGCTGGCGGACCTGGTCACCGCGCTGCCCCGCGAGGGCGGCCGCGCGACCCAGGTCGCGGCCACCAACGACACCGACCTGGTGACGGCCCTGCTGGCCGGCCAGGTCGACGAGGACGGCAAGCCGCTGACCGTCGAGGAGGCCGCCCCGCGCGTCCTGCCCAAGGTCAAGGGCGCCTTCTCGCTCTGCTTCATGGACGAGCACACGCTCTATGCCGCCCGCGACCCGCAGGGCATCCGCCCGCTGGTCCTCGGCCGCCTGGAGCGCGGCTGGGTGGTGGCCTCCGAGAGCGCCGCCCTCGACATCTGCGGCGCCAGCTTCATCCGGGAGATCGAGCCCGGTGAGATGGTCGCCATCGACGAGGACGGCCTGCGCAGCAGCCGCTTCGCCGAGGCCCGCCCCAAGGGCTGTGTCTTCGAGTACGTCTACCTGGCCCGCCCGGACACCGACATCGCCGGCCGCAACGTGTACCTCTCCCGTGTGGAGATGGGCCGCAAGCTGGCCGCCGAGGCGCCGGCCGACGCGGACCTGGTCATAGCGACCCCGGAGTCCGGCACTCCCGCCGCCGTCGGCTACGCCGAGGCCAGCGGCATCCCCTACGGCTCCGGCCTGGTCAAGAACTCCTACGTCGGCCGGACCTTCATCCAGCCCTCGCAGACCATCCGCCAGCTCGGTATCCGCCTCAAGCTCAACCCCCTCAAGGAAGTCATCCGCGGCAAGCGCCTGGTGGTCGTCGACGACTCGATCGTCCGCGGCAACACCCAGCGCGCCCTGGTCCGGATGCTGCGCGAGGCCGGCGCCGCCGAGGTCCACATCCGGATCTCGTCCCCGCCGATCAAGTGGCCGTGCTTCTTCGGCATCGACTTCGCCACCCGCGCGGAGCTGATCGCCAACGGGCTGAGCGTGGAGGAGATCGGCAAGTCCCTGGGCGCCGACTCGCTCGCGTACATCTCCATCGACGGCATGATCGAGGCGACCACGATCGCCAAGCCGAACCTGTGCCGCGCCTGCTTCGACGGCGAGTACCCGATGGAGCTGCCCGACCCGGAGCTGCTGGGCAAGCACCTCCTGGAGTCGGAGACCGCGGCGCCGGCGACGTCCGACGTGGACGGCGTCAAGACGCTCACGGCCGGGGTCGGCGGAGCCGACGCGCTGCGTCGCCCGTAGAGCTCGTACACACACGACACGAAGGTTCTCAGCATGTCCGCTGAATCATCTGAGCGTGCTCCGCACGCGGGCACCGGTGCCAGCTACGCGAGCGCGGGCGTCGACATCGAAGCCGGCGACCGTGCCGTGGACCTGATGAAGGAGTGGGTGAAGAAGGCCACCCGCCCCGAGGTCGTGGGCGGGCTCGGCGGCTTCGCCGGCCTCTTCGACGCCTCGGCGCTGAAGCGGTACGAGCGCCCGCTGCTGGCCTCCGCCACCGACGGCGTCGGCACGAAGGTCGACATCGCCCGCAAGATGGGCGTCTACGACAGCATCGGCCACGACCTCGTCGGCATGGTCGTCGACGACCTGGTCGTCTGCGGCGCCGAACCGCTGTTCATGACGGACTACATCTGCGTGGGCAAGGTCTACCCGGAGCGGGTCGCCGCGATCGTCAAGGGCATCGCCGAGGGCTGTGTGCTGGCCGGCTGCGCGCTGGTCGGCGGCGAGACGGCGGAGCACCCGGGCCTGCTGGGCGCGGACGAGTTCGACGTCGCCGGCGCCGGTACGGGCGTCGTCGAGGCGGACCGGGTCCTGGGCGCGGATCGTATCCGTACGGGGGACGCGGTGATCTCCATGGCGTCCTCCGGCCTTCACTCGAACGGGTACTCGCTGGTGCGCCATGTGCTCTTCGACCGGGCGGGAATGGCCCTGGACCGGGACATCCCGGAGTTCGGCCGCAGCCTGGGCGAGGAGCTCCTGGAGCCCACCAAGATCTACTCGCTGGACTGCCTGGCGCTGACCCGCACGACCGAGGTGCACGCCTTCTCGCACATCACCGGCGGCGGTCTGGCCAACAACCTCGCCCGGGTCATCCCGGACGGTCTGCACGCCACCGTCGACCGCTCGACCTGGACCCCAGGCCCGGTGTTCGACCTGGTCGGCTCGGCCGGCTCGGTCGAGCGCGGGGAGCTGGAGAAGACCCTGAACATGGGCGTCGGCATGATCGCAGTCGTGCCGCAGGGCTCCGTGGAGGCCGCGCTCACCACGCTGGCCGACCGCGGCGTGGACGCCTGGGTCAGCGGCGAGATCGTCGAGCGCGGCGAGCACGCCGAGGCAGTGACCCTGACCGGTGACTACGCGAGCTGACGGACCACACCGTCACCGTGGCCCGGACCACCGGGCCACGGCCGGTCCCGCCGCCCCGGCAGCCGTCGGTGCGGCGGCCATGGCCGCCGGTCTTCCGGGCAGCACAGAACCCGGTCCGGGCAAAGCCCAGGACCGGGTCCGTGATGCTGTTATGGGTGCCGCGAGCGCGCAGAGCGTCAAGCGCGACGACGCTGCTGAGACGAGTCGCCCTCGTCCTCTTCGTCGTCGTCGCTGTTGTACAGATCTGCGTACCGTGCGTACGGGTCGTCGTCCTCGTCCTCCTCGAACGGCTCTGCGTTCGGAGGCTGCTGGTTCGACGGTGATGCACCCAGCTCGTCGGCCAGTCGTGAGAGATCCGTCCCACCGCTGCTGTACTTCAGCTGGCGGGCGACCTTTGTCTGCTTGGCCTTGGCCCGGCCGCGCCCCATGGGTCGACCCCCTCAATGACGGGGCTCGATGGCCCCAGAGTCTTGACACGCGTTCATGGATCAGAGCGGGCTCTCGACAGAGAGACCGGCCCGTAGGGCTTTAACGGTACCTGCTTCCGCGGCCATACGGTACGTCGCCCGCATCACCCGCCGCTCGGCACGACCGGCAAGGTGCCCCGTCCCCGCTGGTCAACTGCGATTTTAACCTGTCCTGTACGGCGACCCGCCGACGGGTGGTGAGGGATATCTCCCTGATCACCCGCGGCGGGCCGCGCAAGGATCGCTTTTCGGCCGACAAGGCCGTATTTCCGGCCTCGGTCAGGAGTGCCGGGCCTCCGCCATCCGCTGCTCGGCCAGTCGGTCGGCGGCCGCGGCGGGCGGAATGCCGTCGGCCTTCGCACGAGCGAATATCGCCACGGTGGTGTCGAAGATCTTCGCCGCCTTGGTCTTGCAGCGGTCGAAGTCGAAGCCGTGCAGCTCGTCGGCCACCTGGATGACACCGCCCGCGTTCACGACGTAGTCGGGGGCGTAGAGGATGCCGCGGTCGGACAGGTCCTTCTCGATGCCGGGGTGGGCGAGCTGGTTGTTGGCCCCGCCGCACACCACCTTCGCGGTCAGCACCGGCACCGACTCATCGCTCAGCGCACCGCCCAGGGCACACGGCGCATAGACGTCCAGGCCCTCGGTGCGGATCAGCGCCTCGGTGTCCGCGACCACGGTGACCTGCGGGAACTTGGCGCGGACCCGCTCCACCGACTCGGCCCGGACATCCGTGATCACGACCTCGGCACCGTCCTGGAGGAGGTGCTCGACGAGGATGTGGCCCACCTTGCCGACGCCCGCGACGCCCACCTTGCGGCCGCGCAGAGTCGGGTCGCCCCAGGCGTGCTGCGCCGAGGCGCGCATGCCCTGGAAGACGCCGAAGGCGGTCAGCACGGAGGAGTCGCCGGCGCCGCCGTTGTCGGGGGAGCGGCCGGTGGTCCACTTGTTGGTGCGGGCGACGACGTCCATGTCGGCGACGTACGTACCGACGTCGCAGGCGGTGACATAGCGGCCCCCGAGGGAGGCCACGAACCGGCCGTAGGCGAGGAGGAGTTCCTCGGTCTTGATCAGGTCGGGGTCACCAATGATCACGGCCTTGCCGCCACCGTGGTCGAGTCCGGCCAGGGCGTTCTTGTAGGACATGCCGCGCGACAGGTTCAGGGCGTCCAGCACGGCCTCCTCTTCGGAGGCGTAGGCATGGAAGCGGGTACCGCCGAGGGCGGGGCCCAGGGCGGTGTTGTGGATGGCAATCACGGCCTTCAGGCCGCTGGCACGGTCCTGGCAGAGAACGACCTGCTCATGGCCCCCCTGCTCCGAGCGGAACAGGGTGTGCAGAACGCCGCCGTCGGTGCCGGCGGAGGCCGGACGTACGTCAGTCACTGTGGTGACTCCCATAAGTCGCGAAGGGACGCCCTCCTACGGGTGGGGAGGGCCGGTTGAAAAGAGCGTAAGACCTGCGCGGCCGGATGCCCGTTCAGGTGCCGAGGATCACCCTCTCCCGGGGGACGGGCATGGGACGATCTGGTCGTATCGCAGGCCGGCGGGGGCTTTCGGGATCTCCCGGCGGCGGACTTCCCCTTTGAAGGAGCGGGCGTGGCCCTGGCGTCGTCGGTGAAGGTCCCGTACATGGCATATCTGCGGGTCTACGAGCCGCTGGCCGCGTTCCCCGAGCCGGAGCGCTCCCACTGGGCGCGCTACGCCAAGCGGGAGAAGACCCCCACCGCCCAGGACGAGCAGCGCCGGGCGCTGGCCGATCTGCTGCCGACCCCGCCGGTGCCGGTCCCGGTACACGAGAGCGCGGACGCCTTCGTCGCCGTCGTGGACGAGGTGACCTGCGTCTGTCCCTGGCGCACCCGGCTGCGCGGCTGGCAGGCCCTGGAGTCGCTGGACGAGCTGCTGCCCGTCCCGGTGCTGGATGCGGCGCTGCCCCCGGTGGTGCGCCGGCAGGCGGCCACCGACTACGAGCAGTGGCGGGAGCGCAACCCGGACGCCCGGCCCTGGATTCGCGCGGCGACCTGGCACGTTCCGGTCCGCTGGTTCGTGCTCTTCGCCGACGGCGAGCGGGAGTACACGAAGAGCGAGCAGGGGCCGGTGCTGCGGTACCGGACGCCGATGGTGCAGGCCAGGCGGCGGGTCGCCCGTGGGCTGCGGACGCTGCGGGACGCCCTGGAAGAGGGGCCCTTGATCGACGGCCTGGTAGATGTGGGGCGCTGGCTCGAGGAATTCCATCCGCGTTCGCTCGTGGAGCTGGACTACGGAGGGCTGGTGCACGCGGTGCCCGACGGGCAGCTCGCCGAGGACCGGTCCGCCGCCGAGGTGGCGGAGGGTCTGGCGGCGCTGCGCGAAGGGGACGGCGAGCGGGCCGGAGTCGCGTACGAGAAGCTTTCTCAGCGGTGGCGTGCGGTGCGGGAACGCCAGTTCTCCAGCTGAGCGCCGGTGCGGTGCCGAGGGTTCGTGGTGCGGAAGCACCGCGTTCGCTTTTCGGTGGTGGGACGGTAAAGGACGTAGGTCCTGATCCGGGCGATTACCCCAAGCGTGACCTAAAGCACTGAGATCGGGTCTTGCTCTCAAGCCATACCCTCGTGCCAAAATAGGACAAGGAGCCCGACGCGGGCTCCTTCCGTCCAACTAAGGGCGGATAGATCGGTATTGCGTTCCTTGAGGGGTCTCGTGGCGGCTGATCACGCTGTGACTGATCGTCACGGACGGGTGACTGTCCGCTATGGCACGGTCCATCGGCATCCGCCGAGGTTGAACACCTGAGAGGGCAATTCCATCGGTTTGGCCGACGTGGCTGGACAGATGGTGTAGTTGTAGTGCCGAGGACAAGCCGTTCGTCCTATAACCGACTCGGCCCGCGTCCGCCATTTCGGGCAACGTGGGTCAAGGTGCAGAATTTAGAGGAAAGAACCGTGATGGTTCGGTTCTCCCGAGGAGGCCGCTCATGACCGCTCGCACCCCTGACGCCGAGCCGCTGCTTACCCCTGCTGAGGTCGCCACGATGTTCCGCGTGGACCCGAAGACGGTGACCCGCTGGGCCAAGGCAGGCAAGCTCACGTCCATCCGCACGCTCGGAGGACACCGGCGTTACCGCGAGGCTGAGGTCCGCGCACTGCTCGCGGGCATTCCGCAGCAGCGCAGCGAGGCCTGAACAACCGCATAACCAGGACGTTTTCGGGGCCCCCAACCCGAAAGCGCCCGCTTTGCGCCACAGCTCTACCGCTTCACACAGCTTCATACGACGCGGCGCCTGCCCCACAGGCCCCTCACCCGCTCCACTTGGGTACGTCATCGATCGCGCTGGACTCCGCCGGGTCCAGCGCGATTTTTTTCGTGTGCGCCCGCTTCAGGGCCTGCCGGGGCGGTCGGGCCGGCCTGGCGCCGGCGCCCTCCCGGGTGGCGGTCAGGGGGTCTTCAGGGGCCCTCTCAGGGCCGTTGTGCGCGGACCCCGAGTCCCCTTGCGGAAGTCGCCTGAGGGCAAGTGCAATTGCACATATTAAATTGACCGGTTGTAGGGCGGGTGTAAGTTCCGCATCACGCCAAACTTGTTCGGTGACACCCGTCACACGGCCCGATACTTGAAGACGATACTTCCGCTGCGATAGAGAACTCCGCTCGCCACACCCAACAGGCTGCCACCGCACGGCGGGTGGCACAGGCGCCGGTGGTCACCGGGTCGCGGGACTTTCGTCCCCGTCCGCTGACGGCTCGCAGACGGTCGCGGACGAGGCGGTGGCGGATTCGGGCGCCGGAGGCTCTGAGCGGGCCGTGTGCGGCTCCATGGCGAGCCGTTGCAGCTGATGGCAGACGGGGCAGTGCCGCGTCAGATGCCGGTAGCCCGTGGCGGCCGCCAGATGCGCCCGCAGCAGTGCCCTGGTCTCGTGCCGTACCGCAGTCGTCATTGCGCATACCTCCCCGGCCCCCACGCCTTCCTCAGTGAGTACCGGCGGTACGTGCCGCCGTCAATACAGCGGGCGGCAATCCGGCTACGGTCCGCATCCGATGGGGCGGGAAATGGCCGGTGGCGCGGCGGCCGCGTGGGGGAGGGGAGTGTGGTGGCCGGAGGGCGGTCGGGGAGGCGGCCCGGACCGGGGTGCGGCCGCGGGCCGTGGGGTGTGACCTGACGGGGTGTGGGGGTGCCGGGCAGCGGCTCTCCGCCGGGCCGGTCCGGGCAGCAGAACGGCCCGCATCCGAGAGGGATGCGGGCCGTAGAAATGCGGTCCTGACGGGATTTGAACCCGCGGCCTCCACCTTGACAGGGTGGCGAGCACTCCAAACTGCTCCACAGGACCTTGCGTTTTGCTTTCCGCTTGCGGCGGGCTGCGAAGCAAGACTCTACAGCAGGTCAGGGGGTGCGGTCGAACTCGCTACCGGAAGCCCTGTTTCCTACGGCGCGGCGGCGTCCACGGCCTTCACGATCCGCTTGTCGGAGACCGGGTACGCGGTCCCCAGGGCGTGTGCGAAGTAGCTCACCCGGAGCTCCTCGATCATCCAGCGGATCTCCAGGGCCGCGGCCGGCACCGGGCGGCCCTGCGGGAACTGCTCCAGCAGCCAGGCGTATTCGTCCTGCATCTCCTTCACCTTCGCCATACGGGTGCGGTCCCGCTCGGCGTGGGTGGGCAGCTGCTGCAGACGGCGGTCGGCGGCCACCAGATAGCGCATCAGGTCCGGCAGCCGCTTGGCGCCGTGCGCCGTCACGAAGCCGGGCCTGATCAGCGTCGCCAGCTGTTCCTTGATGTCCGTGAGGGACGGCAGGAGGGAGGGGAAGGTGGTCTCCTTCAGCCGGCGCTCGCAGGCCTGCCAGGCGGCCAGCACCTCCTGGACCTGCTGGATGGTCTTCAGGGTGACATCCACCAGGTCGGCGCGGACCGCGTCGAACAGCTTCCGGAAGGACTCCTCGTCCCACGCCGGGCCGCCGTGGGCCGCGATCAGCCGGTCCGCGGCGGCGGTGACGCAGTCCTCGAAGAGCGCCGCGATGGAGCCGTGCGGATTACGGGACAGCGCCAGCTTCTGCTGGTTGCTCAGCCTGCCCTGGGCGAACTTGGCCGGATTGGACGGGATGTTCAGCAGGATGAGCCGGCGGGTGCCCGCCCACATCGCGGTGAGCTGCTCGGCCTCGGTGTCGAAGAGGCGTACGGCGACGCTGCTGCCCTCGTCGACCAGCGCCGGGTAGGCCTTCAGGGGCTGGCCGGCCCGCCGGGTCTCGAAGGTGCGCGGCAGGGTGCCCAGGGTCCAGGACGTCAGCCCGGTCCGCTGCTCGGGGGCGCCCGGCGCCCGTCCGTCGCCCCCGCCGCCCTTGCGGTCCCCGGCGGGCCGCTCGGCGGCCTGCTCGAAGGCCTTGGAGATGGCCGCCCTGGTCTTCGGCTTGAGCTGCAGCCGCAGCGCCTCCAGGTCCTTGGCCTCGGCGAGCTTGCGGCGCCGCTCGTCGACCACCCGGAAGGTGATCTTGAGGTGGTCCGGGACCCTGGCGGTGTCGAAGTCAGCGGCCTCCACGGGCACGCCGACCATCCGCTGCAGCCCCGCGGCCAGAGAGGCCGTCAGGGCGCCCTGCAGGGGAACCGTGGAGTCGAGGAAGCGGGCCGCGAAGTTCGGGGCCGGGACATAGTTGCGCCGGATCGGCTTGGGCAGGGACCGGATCAGCTCCGTCACCAGCTGCTCGCGCAGGCCGGGGATCTGCCAGTCGAAGCCCTCGGAGGAGGCCTGGTTGAGGACCTGGAGGGGGATGTGGACGGTCACACCGTCCGCGTCCGCACCCGGCTCGAACTGGTAGGTGACCTTGAACTTCAGCTTTCCCTGCCGCCAGGAGTCCGGGTAGTCGTCCTTCGTGACGGCCTCGGCGGACTCGTTGATGAGCATGGAGTGCTCGAAGTTCAGCAGCTCCGGCTCGTCGCGGTGCTTCGTCTTCCACCAGGCGTCGAAGTGCGCGCCGGAGACCACGTCCGCCGGGATGCGCTGGTCGTAGAAGTCGAAGAGCGTCTCGTCGTCCACGAGGATGTCGCGGCGCCGGGCGCGGTGCTCCAACTCCTCGACCTCGCCGAGGAGTTTGCGGTTGTCATGGAAGAACTGGTGGTGGGTGCGCCAGTCGCCCTCGACCAGGGCGTTGCGGATGAACAGGTCGCGCGAGGTCTCCGGATCGATCCGGCCGTAGGCGATCTTGCGCTGGGCGACGATCGGGACGCCGTAGAGCGTCACCCGCTCGTAGGCCATCACCGCGGCCATCTTCTGTTCCCAGTGCGGCTCGCTGTACGTCCGTTTGACCAGGTGCTGGGCGAGCGGCTCGATCCACTCCGGCTCGATCCGGGCGTTCACCCGCGCCCACAGGCGGGAGGTCTCGACCAGCTCGGCGGACATCACCCAGCGCGGGGGCTTCTTGAAGAGCGCGGAGCCGGGGAAGACCGCGAACTTGGCGCTGCGGGCGCCCAGATAGTCGTTCTTGGCTTCCGTGTCCTTGAGGCCGATATGCGAAAGCAAACCGGAAAGCAGGGAGGTGTGGATGTGCTCCGGGGCCGCGTCCTCCTCGCTGAGGTGGATGCCCATGGTCTTGGCGACCGAACGCAGCTGGGAGTAGATGTCCTGCCACTCGCGTATCCGCAGGTAGTTCAGGAACTCGCCGCGGCACATCCGGCGGAAGGCCGACGAGGACAGTTCCTTCTGCCGCTCGCGGACATACCGCCAGAGGCTGAGGAACGCGAGGAAGTCGGAGGTCTCGTCCTTGAAGCGGGCGTGCTGCTGGTCGGCCTGCTGCTGCTTGTCCGCGGGCCGCTCGCGCGGGTCCTGGATGGACAGCGCCGCCGCGATGACCATGACCTCGCGGACACAGCCGTTACGGTCCGCCTCCAGCACCATCCGCGCCAGCCGCGGGTCGACCGGCAGCTGGGAGAGCTTGCGGCCCATCGGCGTCAGCCGCTTCTTGGGGTCCTTCTGCTTGGCGTCGAGCGCGCCCAGCTCGCTCAGCAGGTCGACGCCGTCCTTGATGTTGCGGCGGTCCGGCGGATCGATGAACGGGAACTTCTCGATGTCACCGAGACCGGCCGCGGTCATCTGCAGGATGACGGAGGCGAGGTTCGTCCGCAGGATCTCCGCGTCGGTGAACTCGGGGCGGGAGAGGAAGTCGTCCTCGGAGTAGAGGCGGATGCAGATGCCGTCGCTGGTACGGCCGCAGCGGCCCTTGCGCTGGTTGGCGCTGGCCTGGGAGACCGGCTCGATGGGCAGCCGCTGGACCTTGGTGCGGTAGCTGTAGCGGGAGATCCGGGCCATGCCCGGGTCGATGACGTACTTGATGCCCGGGACGGTCAGCGAGGTCTCGGCGACGTTGGTGGCCAGCACGATCCGCCGGCCGGTGTGCCGCTGGAAGACGCGGTGCTGCTCGGCGTGCGACAGCCGGGCGTACAGCGGGAGGACCTCGGTGGCCGGGAGGTTCTTCTTGTTGAGCGCGTCCGCGGTGTCGCGGATCTCCCGCTCGCCGGAGAGGAAGACCAGGATGTCGCCGGGCCCGGCGGACCGCAGCTCGTCCACGGCGTCGCAGATCGCGGTGATCTGGTCGCGGTCCGCGTCCTGGCCGCCCTCCTCCAGCAGCGGGCGGTAGCGCACCTCCACCGGATAGGTCCGGCCGGAGACCTCGACGACCGGCGCGCTCGGCCGCGTCTCCTCCTCGCTCCCGGAGGCGCCGTCCCGGGAACCGGCGCGGTCCGGCGCCGCCCCTACGGACGCGAAGCTGCCGAAGTGCCGGGCGAACCGCTCCGGGTCGATGGTCGCCGAGGTGATGACGACCTTGAGGTCCGGGCGCCGGGGCAGCAGCTGGGCCAGATAGCCCAGGATGAAGTCGATGTTGAGGCTGCGCTCGTGCGCCTCGTCGATGATGATCGTGTCGTACTGGCGCAGCTCCCGGTCCGTCTGGATCTCGGCGAGCAGGATGCCGTCCGTCATCAGCTTGACGAGGGTGTCCCCGCCGACCTGGTCGGTGAAGCGGACCTTCCAGCCGACGGCCTCGCCCAGCGGGGTCTTCAGCTCCTCGGCCACCCGCTCGGCGACGGTACGGGCCGCGATCCGGCGCGGCTGGGTGTGCCCGATCAGGCCCCGGACGCCACGGCCGAGTTCCAGACAGATCTTGGGGATCTGGGTCGTCTTGCCGGAGCCGGTCTCACCGGCGACGATCACGACCTGGTGGTCGCGGATCGCGGTGAGGATCTCGTCCTTCTTCTGGCTGACCGGCAGCTCTTCCGGATACGTGATCTCGGGTACCGCGGCGCGCCGCTGCTCGACCCGCAGCTCCGCCTCGTCGACACCGCCGGCGATCTCCGCCAGCACCGCCGCACGGGCCTCGGGCTTACGGATACGGCGCGCACCGTCGAGCCGTCGCCCCAGCCGCTGCTGATCGCGCAGCATCAGCTCGGGCAGACGTTCCAGCAGGTCGGAGAGGCCGGGAGCGGGGGTGCCGGGCAGCGCGGGAGCAGAGCCGTCGGGCAGGGCGGAGGCAGGCTGACTGGACATACGTCCCCCAGGATCTCACCTCGCCTGAACGACTGGCGAACCATTTGCCGGGGCGGGCGCCGCCCTGACCGCCGGACCGCTCGCCGGACCGCCCGCCGGGGACCCCGCCGGGCCCGGCTGCCGCGCGGGGCCACCCGCCTTTCGGCGCGGCGGCACCGCCGTCCGGATGGCGGCGACAAGCGGGCAGATGTCGGAAAAGGGGATGACGGCAGCATTGTCGTGTACGCGAGAATGCCCGTATGGATAAGGGAATACGACGCGTTGCGGGCGTTGTCATGATGGTCGCCGGTATCGCCCTCGCTGCCTGGCTGGTGTTCGGCGCGCCGCACGACTGGGAGGGTGATGTGCGGCTGGTGAAGATGGCAATGGGCTTCGCAGCGACAGGGGCGATCACCTGGGGTGCCGGGCTGGTTTTCTGGCAGCCGAAGCATGAACGCTCCGAGAGCGCCGATATCGCCTAACGACGAAAAGGGCCCCGATTCGATGAATCGGGGCCCTTTTCCAATGGGTGTGGCTGGGGCCGGGGTCGAACCGGCGACCTATCGCTTTTCAGGCGATCGCTCGTACCAACTGAGCTACCCAGCCGCAGCGGTCCTGACGGGATTTGAACCCGCGGCCTCCACCTTGACAGGGTGGCGAGCACTCCAAACTGCTCCACAGGACCTTGCATTGTGCGAAAGCGGCGCAAGCCATTCTCACACACGATGTTGCGTGCCCCCAACGGGATTCGAACCCGTGCTACCGCCTTGAAAGGGCGGCGTCCTGGGCCACTAGACGATGAGGGCTGGTGGCCACCTTGGCGTCGTTACCGGCGCCGTCGGGGACGTGAGAAGCATATGGGATGGGAGGACGGTTCGCCAAAACGGTTTAGCGGGGGCGGTCGGAAGCACTCCTGGCCGGGCGCGCGGAAGGGCCGGACGAGGGGCCGGACGGCGGGCTGGCGGACGGGGCCGCCGAGGGCGGGGAGCCGGACGGGGAAGGCGTGGCGCCCGGTTGGTTCTCGTGGGGGAGGTGGCGGCTGACCTCGGCCCGGGACAGGCCCAGTCCGCCGAGGGTGATCTCGTCCCACGCCTGCAGCCGTTTCGTCGTGCGGTCCAGATAGAGCACCGATGCCTGGACCGGCTCGGGCTTCTTGTTGTGCACCGCGCGCAGACCGCCGCCGCCCGTGGAGCCCTGGACCATCAGCCGGGTGCCCTGGGGGAGCAGGGTGTGTGCGCGGTGGTGGAGATGGCCGGCCAGTGCCAGCGGGGCGAGGCCGTCCGCCTCGGTCACGGCGGCGGGGTTGTGGGCCAGCGCGATGTCGACGGGGGTGCCGGCCAGCCGCTGGGTGCGCAGCGCGTCGGCGAGGTGGCCGCCGGCGGTGCGCTCGGCGGGGTCGCCGGCCGCCACGACGGAGCGGTCCGGGGTGAACTGCGGATCGCCGACGCCCGCGATGCGTACGCCCGCGATCCGGGTCACCTCGCCGTGGTCGAGGACGGTGACGTGGCGGCGGCCGGTCAGGTACTTCTGCGTGCCCCGTGAGTCGTGGTTGCCGCGCACCCACACGTAGGGGGCGCCGAGGGTGGAGGCCGGGTCCAGGAAGTGGTTCTCGGCGGCCGAGCCGTGGTCCATGGTGTCGCCGGTGTCGACGATCACGTTGATCCGGTACTGCTTCACCAGGGAGGCGATGATCCGCCAGGCGGCCGGGTTGAGGTGGATGTCGGAGACGTGCAGGACGCGGAGGGTGGTGGGGTCCGGCTGGTAGGCGGGCAGCGTCGAGGTGGCGTCGTAGAGCTTGGTGACGTTGGTCACCAGGCGCGCCAACTCCTTCTGGTAGACGTCGAATTCGCTGACGATGCTCCGGGCGTTGCCGACCACCGAGGGGGCCGAGGTGAGCAGTCCGGAGAACTTCGGCTCCAGTACGGACTCGGGGTTCCAGGTGGCGTAGGCGGTGCCCGCGGAGGCGGCCAGCAGGGTGAGTGCCAGACCGCCGGCGGCCAGGGCGCGGCGCGGGCGGCGGTAGACGGCCAGGGCCAGCGCGGTGGCGCCGGACGTCACGGCGACGCAGGAGTGCAGCGCCAGTCCCAGGGCGCCGCGGGTGACGTCGTGGGTGACCTCGGCCTGGAGGCCGGCGAACCGTTCGGGGTGGTCGACCAGCGCCTGGGAGCGGACCGGGTCCAGTCGGTCGACGTCGACGTCGAGCCGCAGGGGCGCGTGGTGGCTGCGCAGTTCCAGGTCGCCGAGCGGCGCGACGTCTATCCGGGTGCCGCCGGTCAGGGAGGGGCGCAGCGCCATGCTGGTGTCCATCGGGCCGACGGGGACCCGGATACCGCCGATCAGCAGCAGTCCCAGCCCGGCGCCGATGACGGTGACGGCGGTCAGGCCGAGCGCGGAGCGCCAGGGGCGGTGCGGGGTGCCGTCGAGCGGGGAGGGGGCCGTACGGCGGGAGCGGCGGACGGCTGCCGGGAGGGCGGGCAGCCCGCCCAGGCCGGTGGGGAGCAGGCGGTGCAGGGGGCTTCGCGGGGTGTCGGAGGTCGGTGTCCGGGAGCGCGCTGCGCGGGCCATTGGTCCCGTATGCCCGTCCCCGGTGCCCGTTAAGCGAGGAACGGCGGCTTCCGGTTGGGGTGCGGAGCGGCGGGCGGGCCGCGACGATCGGTGGGGAGGCGCCGTGGCGGAGAATGGTGGTGTGCTGGAAATGACGCGCGAGGAGTTCGAGGAACTGGTCGCCGAGGCGCTGGACCGGATTCCGCCGGAGCTGACCCGGCTGATGGACAACGTGGCGGTCTTCGTCGAGGACGAACCTCCCGCCGAGGAGCCCGAGCTGCTCGGGCTCTACGAGGGGACGCCGCTGACCGACCGGGGGGAGTGGTACGCGGGGGTGCTGCCGGACCGGATCACGGTCTACCGGGGGCCGACGCTGCGGATGTGCGCGACCCGCGAGGACGTGGTCGCGGAGACCGAGGTGACGGTCGTTCATGAGATCGCGCACCACTTCGGTATCGACGACGAGCGGCTGCACGCGCTGGGCTACGGCTAGGAGGCCGGGAGGGCCGCCGGCCCCCGGAAACCGCGTGCCCGGTGCGATCCGCCGGGCGTGGCGCGTGTCCTCGGGCGGGGGGCGGGAGTTGGGCAGGGCGTCCGTACCGCCGTCCCTGCGTTCCGGATGATCCGGAGGTCCCGCCGTGCGCCCGAGCCCGCACCATCAGTCGTCCCCGACGCCGACACCGTCCCCGTCGTCGTCCCCTGCCCCCGCGCCCGTGCCGCGTTCGCCCGCGGTCCGGGTGCGCTCCCGTGCCGCCGCCGCGGCCATGGCCGTCTCCGCGCTGGCCGCGGCGCTGGCCGGCTGTATGAGCGTGAGCGACCCGGAGGAGCCGAAACCGTCCGGCAGCACCGCGCGGCACGACGGCAAGGACGCGGGGACCGGCCCCAACGGGGTGACCGTGGACGGCCGTGGTGACGGACCGCGCCGGATGGGGCGCGACGGCGAGGACCGCCGGGCCGGCGGCAAGGGCAAGGCGGGCAAGCGGTCGAAGAGCGAGAAGCCGGAGCCGTCCGAGCCCGGTACGCCGTCCCACCCCGTGCAGCCGTCCGGCCCCGAGCCGGACGCGGGCGGCGGCCACGACGGCTCCGGCGGCCACGGCGGACGCCCCGGCCACACCGAGCCCTCGCCGCCCCGCCCCGACCACCCGGCCACCCCGCCGGCCTCGGCCCCGCCCAGCACGCCACCCGCGCAGCCGAGCCCGCCGGCGAGCAGTCCTCCGCCGCCGCCGAGCTCCCATGCCTCCGGTCCGTCACCGGTCTCGCCGATGGCGTCACAGTCGGAGCAGTCGGGGCTCTACGACGAGGAGGCGTGAGGGGTTCCGGGCGGCGCGGACGGGTTTGTCCGGGGGAGCGGACGGCCCGGCCCGCAGGTCATTTGCCATCCGGGGGGCGGAGTGCGTATGGTGGTAGATCGTTTGATCCCATTTGCCCGGCGCCAGAACAGAAGCGCGCCGCGTGGCGCGTTCTCTCCCTTGCCGTGGCTGACCGCATAGAGGCGGTCGTGTGAAACACACGGAGTTTGGGCGCGTGCCGAGACTCCGGAAGGTTTCGCATTTCGCATGTCCATTTCCACTGAGCAGTCCGTCATGCCCGCACTCGACGAGCAGACGGTTCCCGAGGTGACGGCGGCCGACGAGGCGCCCGAGACCGACGCGGCGGAAGCCGCCACCGACACCGTCACCTTCGCCGACCTCGGACTGCCCGAGGGCGTCGTCCGCAAGCTCGCGCAGAACGGCGTCACCACCCCCTTCCCGATCCAGGCCGCGACCATCCCGGACGCCCTGGCCGGCAAGGACATCCTCGGCCGTGGCCGCACCGGCTCCGGCAAGACGCTCTCCTTCGGTCTGCCGACCCTGGCCACGCTGGCCGACGGCCGCACCGAGAAGAAGAAGCCGCGCGCCGTCATCCTCACCCCGACCCGTGAGCTCGCGATGCAGGTCGCGGACGCGCTCCAGCCCTACGGCGATGTGCTCGGCCTGAAGATGAAGGTCGTCTGCGGCGGTACGTCCATGGGCAACCAGATCTACGCCCTGGAGCGCGGCGTCGACATCCTCGTCGCCACCCCGGGCCGGCTGCGCGACATCATCAACCGTGGCGCCTGCTCCCTGGAGGACGTCCAGGTCGCGGTCCTCGACGAGGCCGACCAGATGTCCGACCTGGGCTTCCTGCCCGAGGTCACCGAGCTGCTGGACCAGGTGCCCGCGGGCGGCCAGCGGATGCTGTTCTCCGCCACGATGGAGAACGAGATCGGCACGCTGGTCAAGCGCTACCTGACCAACCCGGTTAGCCACGAGGTCGACAGCGCCCAGGGCAACGTCACCACCATGACCCACCACGTCCTGGTCGTGAAGCCGAAGGACAAGGCGCCGGTCACCGCCGCCATCGCCGCCCGCAAGGGCCGCACCATCATCTTCGTCCGCACCCAGCTGGGCGCCGACCGCATCGCCGAGCAGCTCGTCGAGTCCGGCGTGAAGGCGGACGCGCTGCACGGCGGCATGACGCAGGGCGCGCGCACCCGGGTCCTCGCGGACTTCAAGGACGGCTACGTCAACGCGCTGGTCGCCACCGACGTCGCCGCCCGCGGTATCCACGTCGACGGCATCGACCTGGTCCTGAACGTCGACCCGGCCGGTGACCACAAGGACTACCTGCACCGTTCGGGCCGTACCGCCCGCGCCGGCCAGTCCGGCACCGTCGTCTCGCTGTCGCTGCCGCACCAGCGCCGCCAGATCTTCCGGCTGATGGAGGACGCGGGCGTGGACGCCTCGCGCCACATCGTCGGCGGCTCCGGTGCCTTCGACGAGGACGTCGCCCGGATCACCGGTGCGCGCTCGCTCACCGAGGTCCAGGCCGACGGTGCGAACAACTCCGCCAAGCAGGCCGAGCGCGAGGTGGCCGAGGTCACCCGCGAGCTGGAGCGTCTGCAGCGCCGCGCCACCGAGCTGCGCGAGGAGGCCGACCGGCTGACCGCCCGCGCCGCCCGTGAGCGGGGCGAGGACCCGGCCGAGGCGCTGGCCGCCGCTGCCGAGACCGCCGCCGCCGAGGTGGCCGAGGCCGCCGTTCCGGCCCAGGCCGCGTCGGACGAGCGCCGCGACGACCGGGGCAACTTCGAGCGCCGGGACCGTCGTGACGACCGCTCCGGCGGCCGTTCCTTCGACCGTGACCGTCGCGACGACCGGGGCGGCTTCAACCGTGACCGTCGTGACGACCGTTCCGGTGGGCGTTCCTTCGACCGTCGTGACGAGCGTTCCGGTGGCGGGTTCAACCGTGAGCGTCGCGATGACCGTTCCGGTGGGCGTTCCTTCGACCGTCGTGACGAGCGTTCCGGTGGCGGGTTCAACCGTGAGCGTCGCGATGACCGTTCCGGTGGGCGTTCG
>NZ_JBSFJF010000064.1:31653-38239 GCF_053597915.1 Streptomyces sp. NPDC001219
CGTTCCTTCGACCGTCGTGACGAGCGTTCCGGTGGCGGGTTCAACCGCGACCGCCGTGACGACCGGGGCGGCTTCAACCGCGACCGCGGTGACCGTCCGAGCCGCCCGTTCAACCGTGACGACCGCTCCGGCGGCCGTTCCTCCGGTGGCTACCGCTCCGGTGGCGGCGACCGTCCCTTCAACCGTGACGACCGTTCCGGCGGCCGTCCGGCCTCCGGTGGCCACCGCTCCGGCGGCGACCGCCCCTACGGCCGCCGTGACGACCACCGTGGCGCCCCGACCGGCTCCTTCGGCCGCCGCGAGGACAAGCCGCGCTGGAAGCGCAACGGCTGATCACCGACGCTGAACCGCGGGGCCCGTACGCACCCAAGTGCCGTACGGGCCCCGCGCGTTGTACGGCCTCCGGCGCGCCTGGCAGGGCCCGCCGGACCGCCTCGCTGTACCCCGCAGAATGGCTTGATCCATAATGCCTTCGGGCTGCGGCAGCTCCTCGGGCTATGCTGCTCGGTGCGGGCCATTAGCTCAATTGGCAGAGCAGTGGACTTTTAATCCATTGGTTCAGGGTTCGAGCCCCTGATGGCCCACCAGACACGGACGGGACGACCGTCCGGCCGGATACGGCACCCCGAGGGCCCGGACCGAACACGGTCCGGGCCCTCGGGCGTGTCCGGGGTGCGGCGCCTGGGCCAAGTTCCCTTGGGGGAAAGGGGCTTGGGGTGTGCACCGGGGCGGGGGGAGTGGGCTGCCCTTTTCCCGGCATCTCTTCTTTCCCGGTCTTCTTTCCCGGCGTCTTTTCGGACGTTCATCGCCTCGCCTCCTCCCGTGACGCGGCACGTCCCGTCCCGTGACTCGTCCGGCCCCCGACGAGTCGCCGTCCCGCCGCCCAGGGGCAAGCCTGGGGACGTCGCGGCTACCGGCACGGCGGGGCCCGTACGGACGGGCGGAGTGGGAAGAGGCCGGTGCGGATGCTCCGAGGTGAGGCGCCTTCCGGGGGTGACGGGGAGGGGAACGGGCAGCGTCGCTCGTGGTGGGCCGCGTCCGGGCTTCTGCTGGTGCGCCGGCTTCCCGTCCTTCTGATCGTCGGCGGGGTCGTCTTCAGCATGGCGGCGCCGCCCGGCTACACCGCCGCCCCCTTCTTCTCGGCCGCCCCGCCGGCCGCGGCGGCGCTCTTCTCCCGGCGCGGCACCGTTCTCACGGCGCTGGCCGCTGTGCTCGGCGAGGTCTGGGGCGTGCGCTACCGCGGTGCCGGGCCCGGCCATGGCGCGGCGGTGGCGGAGAGCGCCGTGGTCCTGGTCGTCGCCCTGTTGGCGGTCGCCCTCCACGGGGCCGCCCGGAGGGCCGACGCCCGCCCGGCCTCCGTACGGGACGTCGCGGAGGCGGTCCGGCGCGCCGTCCTGCCCGCGCCGCCCGGACGGCTCGCCGGGCTCGCCCTCGCCGCCCGCTACGTGGGCGCGCGGGCGGATGCCCTGACCGGCGGCGACCTCTATGCCGTGCAGGACACCCCGCACGGGGTGCGGCTGATCATCGGCGACGTACGGGGCAAGGGGCCGGCGGCGGTGGAGACCGCGGTGAGCGTCCTCGGTGCCTTCCGGGAGGCGGCGGAACAGGAGCGCACCCTGGGGGCGGTGGCGGGCCGGCTGGAGCGGGCGGTGCGGCGGGACGGCGGGCGGCGCGAAGGGGCGGAACGGACCGAGGCGTTCACCACTGCCGTACTGGCGGAGATCCCCGCCCATGGGCAGTCCGCCCTGCGGGTGCTCAACCGGGGCCACCCGCCCCCGCTGCTGCTCACCCCGGACGGTGGTCTGCGCGAGCTGGCTCCCGAGGCGCCGGCGCCGCCCCTCGGGCTGGGCGAGCTGACCAGCCGCCCGGACCACGCGGAGGAGACGTTCTTCCCGGCCGGGGCCCTGCTGCTGTTCTTCACCGACGGGGTGACCGCGGCCCGGGACCTGCTCGGCCGCAGCTACCACCCGCCGAGCAGACTGCGCGGCCGCCGTTTCCCCGGCCCCGACGCCCTCCTGGACACCCTCGTCGAGGAGGTCGCCCGGCATACCGGCAGAACGGGCGGCGCACCGGCCGACGACATGGCGCTGCTGGCGGTGCAGCGGCCGATGGGGGAGTAGGGGAGGGGCGGGAGTAGGAGCCGTGCCCGGTAGCTCAGTGGCCCGGGAGGTCCGCCGCCCCGGGGAGGTGGTGCAGGCTCTGGCCGTGCGGGCCGGTGAGTGCGACCGGGTGGCCGTCGAGCGCGAGGGTCAGCAGCGGCGCGTCGTCCGGGCGGGGCGACGGGGGTGCGGTCTCGGTGAGCCACGGCAGTACGGAGTGGTGCTCGTTGGAGACCCAGTGGCCGCCGCCGGGCCGCGCGTCGAGCAGTGACCGTACGAGTCGCGCGAACTCCTCGCGGCGGGCCGGCGGGAGGTACGTCAGCGCCGCGCTGTGGAAGATGACCAGCGTCGCCTCGGGCGGTGCCTCGGCGGCGAGCGCGGGCAGCTCGTCGATCAGGTCGCCGCGCACCATCCGTGGCCGCGGCGCCGCCCGTACCGCTTCGACGGCCGCCGACAGCCGTGCCGCCCGCTCCTCGTCGCCCGGCCGGACGAGCGCCCGCAGCCAGCGCAGATCGTCCGGTTCGGCCACCGGGTCGAGCGGGTCGAGGCCGATGCCGGCCCGCCAGACGATCTCCGGCAGCCGTTCGGGAAGTTCGCCGGCCGCCCCGCCCGTACGGCAGGTGAACACCAGCGGGCTCTCCGGTGCGCCCAGCTCGGCCCGGAGGGCGCCCGCGTGGTGGCCCTCCCCGTACGCGTCCGCGTCCTCGTAGCGGTAGCGATAGCGGTCGGGGTGCAGACACAGTCCGGCGGACGCGCCCACCTCCAGCAGCGCCAGCGGCTGCGGCAGCCGGGCGAGCAGCGGCAGCAGGGTGGCGCAGTGGGCCGGTTCGTCGGTCCGGGCGGCGCGCTGCATGATCACCGCGCGTACCTCGTCCCAGTGCCGGATCGTCCACTCGCGCCAGCGCCCGTACGCCGACTCGCCGCGCGGGCCCGATTCGGCGTGCGGGCCGTCGAGATAACGGACGGCGGCGAGCAGGAGGTCCGGCTGCTGCTTGTCGCCGGCCGGCAGCGACCCGGACAGCAGATCGCAGAGCTCCGCGTCCTGGCTGATCCGCGCGCTCAGCTCCTCGTGCGCCGCCGACCGGTCCCGGGCCTCCCGCCAGGAGAACTCCCGGTACCGCTCCGCCACTCCCCACGCGTTACCGGCAGCACGCCCGGCGTGCCCGGTGTTCCCGACGTTGACGACCATGATCCGACGTTACGCTCTCACCCTCCGTGACCGAGGGGCGCCCCTCCGCATAACGACTGGTGCACAATCCGCCGGAGATCGTTTAGCGGCGCGCGGCCAACTCGCCCGGTTTACGGCCGGGGTGGCCGAAAACGTCCCTGCAACCGAGGCGTGTTGCACCGACAAGGATTCGTGGGAACGCTTGGAATTCGGTCGCCATCTCTATTACTGTCCGATAACGCAGCGCGGTCGTCCCAGCCGTCGCAAGAGGCGGCACCGCGCGCCGACGCCGAATCCCGCACGCGCTTTTCACGCACCCCCAAGCACTTCGAACTGCACCAAGGGAACCGGGGAACCAACTTCCTTGGGGTGAATCGGACGCCCTCCGCCAGCGGGCGTCCGTAGGAGACCTTCCTGCTCCGAACCCGTCAGCTAACCCGGTAGGCGAGAAGGAAGGAAAGGAGTGCGCCCCCGTGGCGTCCAACAGGCCTGCCCCCGAGTCCCCGTCCGGCTACGAGCTCGACGACCGAGGTGCTTTCCCGGGCCCCGGCGCCGGTGATGACGGCGGACCGTGGGAGGAGTGGAATCCCACCGAGGAATCCACCCGTTCCGTCCGCGGCAAACACCGGGTGGCCAAGCAGCGCGGCGGACTTTCCCGGAGCGGCACCGTCCTCGGTGTCGGCGTCATCGCCGCGGTCGGTGCGAGCGGAATGGCCTCGGCCGAGGACCGTCCGCCGGTGCCGATCTCGATGCCCGACGTCGGCGGCATGGCCGACGACCTCTCCGAGAAGCTGCCGGACGCGAAGTCGCTGCCCGGTATCGGCGAGCTGATATCCGACGACGACTCCACCACCGCGTCCGCCGCGGCCGCCTCGGCTCCCGTCGACGGCGTGGCGCCCGCCGGGCCGCTCACCCGGACCACGCACGCGAGCGCGGACACCAGCGGTGACACGGGCGCCGGTGAGGCGCTGCGCAGCCGCATCCTCCAGCAGGCCGACGCGCAGCAGGACGCCGCCGAGCAGGAGGCCCGTGACGCAGCCGAGAAGGCCGCGGTCGAGCAGGCCGCCACGGAAGCCGCTGACCGACAGAAGTCGGCCGAAAAGGCCGCAGCAGCCAAGAAGGCGGCCGAGATGGAGGCCCAGCGCAAGGCGGAGGAAGCGGCCCGGCAGAAGGCGGAGGCCGAACGCCTCGCCAAACTGGCGAAGAGCTTCATCGCCCCGGTGTCCTCCTACACGCTCACCGCCAGCTTCGGCCAGGCAGGCGACCGCTGGGCCGCCGACCACACCGGACAGGACTTCGCCGCGCCGACCGGCACCCCCGTCAAGGCGGTGCACTCCGGCACCATCACCCAGGCCGGCTGGGCCGGCTCGTACGGCTACCGCATCGTCCTCACCCTCGACGACGGCACCGAACTCTGGTTCTGCCACCTCTCCTCGATGGTGAAGACCTCCGGCAAGGTCAACACCGGCGACGTCATCGGCCGCGTCGGCGCCACCGGCAACGTCACCGGCCCCCACCTCCACCTGGAGGTGCGCCCCGACGCCGGCGACCCGATCGACCCGATGCCCTGGCTCCGCGACCACGGCATCAGCGTCTGACGGGCGCGGGCGACAGCGACTGAGAGGGCGGCGGCGGGCGAGGGAGGCGAATCCCTTGGCCGCCGCCGTCGTCGTCGTTTTGGGTTCTTCGGTGCCTTCAGTGCCCTGGGGAACTCGGGGTTCTCGGGGTCCTCGGGGGTCCCCCGGAGTTCCCTGGGGCCCTCGCCGTGTGAGTGTTGCTGTCCAACTTGCCCTTCTCCGGCGGAAGTTGACCTCATCGGCGAAGCGGAAGGAATAATTCCCCTCCCCCCGACGCTTCCACTACGCATGACCGCGACACACAAGCCCCTCGGCTCCCTCTCCGTCTCCCCGCTCTCCCTCGGGGGCAACGTCTTCGGCTGGACGGCTGACGAGGCCGCCTCCTTCGCCGTGCTCGACGCGTACGTGGCGGGCGGTGGCAACTTCATCGACACCGCCGACGCCTACTCGGCCTGGGTCCCCGGCAACGAGGGCGGCGAATCCGAGACCGTCATCGGCAACTGGCTGGCCTCCCGCGGCAACCGCTCCGAGGTCGTCATCGCCACCAAGGTCGGCGCCCTCCCCGGCTACAAGGGCCTGGCCCCCGCCACGATCAAGTCCGCGGTCGACAACTCCCTCACCCGTCTGCGCACCGACTACATCGACCTCTACTACACCCACTACGACGACGAGTCGCTCGAGGTCGCGGAGTTCCTCTCGGCCCTCGACGACCTCGTCCGGGCCGGCAAGGTCCGCGAGATCGCCGCCTCCAATATCTCGGCGCAGCGCCTGGAGGAGTCCCTGGCCTGCTCCGCCCGCGAGGGCCTGGCCCGCTACGTCGCCCTCCAGCCCCACTACAACCTGGTCTCCCGCGACACCTACGAGGGCGAACTCGCCGAGGTCGCCGCCCGCCACGGCCTGGGCGCGGTGCCGTACTTCGCGCTCGCCGCCGGCTTCCTGACCGGCAAGTACCGCCCGGGCACCCAGGTCGACAGCGACCGCTCCGGGCGCGCTGCCCCGTACCAGGACACCGACCGCGGCCGCCGCGTCCTCCAGGCCCTCGACACCGTCGCCGCCGCCCACCGCGCAGAACCGGCCACCATCGCCCTCGCCTGGCTCGCCGCCCAGCCCACCGTCGTGGCCCCCATCGCCAGCGCCCGCACACCGGCCCAGCTCCCGGCACTGCTGGCGGTGAGCGAGGTGACCCTGACGAAGCCCGAACTCGACCTGCTGGAAGAGGCCTCGGCCTGACCGACCCGGGCCCGTCCCCTGCGGACCTGACCGACTCGGGCGCGCCCCTACGGACCTGACCGACCTGGCCGCGCCCCTACGGACCGGCCTGGCCGCGCCCCTACGGAGAGGAGCGGGGCATCACCGCCTGCCCCGCTCCTCTCCTTTTCTCCTCTACCGCTCTACCCCCGGCGATCCACCACGGCCCACGACGCCGCGGCCATCCCACCCGCCACCGCGAACACCGAAGGCCACGCCCCGATCTTCTTCGCCAACGGATGCGACCCGGCGAACGCGGCGACATACGCCCCACCCAACGCCGCCGCCGTCACACTCCCCGCCCTCTGCTGCCACTCCCGCGCCGCCACGGCCCCGACAGCCACCAGCGCGACCCCGCCGAGGGGGCGCTTCTTGGTCCAGCGGGCAACGGCGTAGCCACCTAGGACCTGTCGTCAAACTCCCGTCGTTCGCCCGAAGGGCGGCCCCGCGGGGTCTGGTGCGTGCGATCGCAAGGCGGAGGGTCGCCCCGATAC
>NZ_JBSFJF010000065.1:0-38002 GCF_053597915.1 Streptomyces sp. NPDC001219
GACCCGGAGCGAACAACGGGGCGAAGAACCTCTGGGACCAGCATCGCCCGCGCCGAGGACGGCTTACCGGGCGTCCCCTCCGACCCACCACCCACCACGCGTAGGCGAACCGGCCCCAGCCACCGGCAACCCGTAAACCGACAAACCGGCCACAAGGAAATCCCGGCCCGGCCGTAGTCAGGGCGTGACCGGCCGGGCCGGTGGTGGGTTCCCGTGCGGAGGCCCCGGGCGCGGGATGGTGGCCTCCGCACGGGAGATCGGGTGCCCCTGAGGGGCGAGGGGCGGCCGGCCGCCGCCAAGGGGTCATCGGCCGCGGCGCGGCCGTGACTCAGAGGCCGTAGCGCTCCTTGGCCTCCTTGACGGTCTCCGACTTGACCTCGCCGCGGCGGGCCAGGGCGGCCAGGGCCTGGACGACGACCGACTGCGGGTCGACGCCGAAGTGCCGGCGGGCCGCCTCGCGGGTGTCGGACAGGCCGAAGCCGTCGGTGCCGATGGAGGTCCAGTCCTGGTCGACCCAGGGGGCGATCTGGTCGGGGACCGCGCGCATCCAGTCGCTGACCGCGACGACCGGGCCGGGGGCGCCGGCCAGTGCGCGGGTGACGTACGGGATGCGGTCCTCGCCGTCCAGGCGGGCGGCGTCGCACTCCAGGGCGTCCCGGCGCAGCTCCGTCCAGGACGGCGCCGACCAGACGTCCGCGGCCACGCTCCAGTCGTCGGCCAGCAGCTGCTGTGCCTCCAGGGCCCAGTGGATGGCGGTGCCGGAGGCCAGCAGCTGGAGCTGCGGGCTGTCGGCCTCGGGGCGGGTGCCCTCGTTGAAGCGGTACAGGCCCTTGAGGATGCCCTCCTCGACGCCCTCCGGCATGGCCGGCTGGACCTTGGTCTCGTTGTAGACCGTGAGGTAGTAGAAGACGTCCTCGGCGTCGGGGCCGTACATCCGGCGCAGGCCCTCCTTGACGATGACCGCGACCTCGTAGGCGAAGGCCGGGTCGTAGGAGAGCGCCGCCGGGTTGGTGGAGGCGATCAGGTGCGAGTGGCCGTCGGCGTGCTGGAGGCCCTCGCCGGTCATCGTCGTCCGGCCCGCGGTGGCTCCGATGACGAAGCCGCGGCCCAACTGGTCGGCCAGCGCCCAGAACTGGTCGGCGGTGCGCTGCCAGCCGAACATCGAGTAGAAGATGTAGAAGGGGATCATCGGCTCGCCGTGCGTCGCGTAGGACGTCGCGGCGGCGGTGAAGTCGGCGAGCGAACCGGCCTCGGTGATGCCCTCGTTGAGGATCTGGCCGTCCTTGGCTTCCTTGTACCAGAGGAGCTGGTCACGGTCGACCGGGTCGTACGTCGCGCCCTTGGGGGAGTAGAGGCCGGCCGTCGGGAAGAGGGACTCCATGCCGAAGGTGCGGGCCTCGTCGGGGACGATGGGGACCCAGCGCTTGCCGGTCTCCTTGTCCCGCATCAGGTCCTTGACCAGCCGGACGAACGCCATGGTGGTGGCGATCTCCTGGCTGCCGGAGCCCTTCTTCAGGGCGTCGAAGGTCTTGTCGGCGGGCATCGGCAGCGGCTTGGCGGCGACCTTGCGGGCGGGGGCCGGGCCGTCGAGGGCGGCGCGCCGTTCGCGCAGGTAGACCATCTCGGGGGAGTCGTCGGCCGGGCGCCAGTACGGCACCTGGTCGCCCTCCAGCGCGCTGTCGGGGATGGGGAGTTCGAGGACGTCACGCATGGTGCGGAACTCCGCCATGGTGAGCTTCTTCATCTGGTGGTTGGCGTTGCGGGACTCGAAGCCCGTGCCGAGGGTGTAGCCCTTGACGGTCTGCGCCAGGATGACCGTCGGCGCGCCCTGGTGCTCGACGGCGGCCCGGTAGGCGGCGTACACCTTGCGCGGCTCGTGGCCGGCGCGGGAGGTCTGGAACAGCTCCAGCAGCTTGGCGTCGCTGAGGCGGCTGGCGAGCGCGCGCAGCGACTCGTTGGCGCCGAAGAAGTGCTCGCGCAGGTAGGCGGCGTCACGGGTGGCGTACGTCTGGAACTGCGCGTCGGGGGTCTCGCCGAGGCGGCGGATCAGGGCGCCGTCGGTGTCCAGGGCGAAGATCTCGTCCCAGGCCTGGCCCCACAGCGACTTGACGACGTTCCAGCCGGCCGCGCGGAACTGGGCCTCCAGCTCCTGCACGATCTTGAAGTTGGGGCGGACGGGACCGTCGAGGCGCTGCAGGTTGCAGTTGATGACGAAGGTCAGGTTGTCCAGGCCCTCACGGCCGGCCAGCGCCAGGGCGGCGGTCGACTCGGGCTCGTCCATCTCGCCGTCGCCCAGGAAGGCCCAGACGTGGGAGTTGGCGGTGTCCTTGATGCCGCGGTGCTCCAGGTAGCGGTTGAAGCGCGCCTGGTAGATCGCGGAGAGCGGGCCGAGGCCCATGGAGACGGTGGGGAACTCCCACAGCCAGGGCAGCCGCCGCGGGTGCGGGTAGGAGGGCAGGCCCTCGCCGCCGGTCTCCTGGCGGAAGTGGTCGAGGTGGTCCTCGGTGAGCCGGCCTTCGAGGAAGGCGCGGGCGTAGACGCCGGGGGAGGCGTGGCCCTGGATGTAGAGCTGGTCGCCGCTGCCGTCACCTTCCTTGCCGCGGAAGAAGTGCTGGAAGCCGGTCTCGTAGAGCCAGGCGGCGGAGGCGAAGGTGGCGATGTGGCCGCCGAGGCCCAGCGCGGAGCCGCGGGTGACCATCGCGGCGGCGTTCCAGCGGTTCCAGGCGGTGATCCTGGCCTCCATCGCCTCGTCGCCCGGGAAGGCGGGCTCGGCGGAGGTCGGGATGGTGTTGACGTAGTCCGTCTCCAGGAGGGACGGCAGGGCGGTGCCCTCGGTGAGCGCGGTGTGCTCCAGGGCCCGGCGCATCAGGTAGGCGGCGCGGTGCGGGCCCGCTGCCTCGGTGACGGCGTCGAGCGACTCGCGCCACTCGGCGGTCTCCTCGGGGTCGCGGTCCGGGAGCTGGTCGAGCTGGCTGTACGGCAGACGCACGGGATCGGGCATGGGTGGCCCCTTTCCGGACGGGAGGTAGCTCGGGGGTGCCGTCGGATCGGGCCGCGTCCACAGGGTTGGACGGCGGCCTCGACGACACCCCCTACGAGTTCGGCAGGCAGGGTTGTCGCGCCCCGACAGAGGACGATACGCCCCTGATCGATGATCGATCAACGCTCAAACAAAGAAAACCGCAGGTCGGCACGGGGTGCCGCATTTTCGGGCACCGCGTGCCAGCCCTGCGGAGGGTCCGCGGCGCCCTCCCGGCGCCGCCTCAGACCTGGGGAGCGCAGCTCAGCACATGCGCCTTGAGCACGGTCCCGATCTTCGGATCGCGCCGCCGGAACGCGTCCACGATCTCCTGGTGGTCCTGGGAGTGCGCGCGCGGCTCCGGGCTGAACCAGCGGATCGACAGCGTCGTCCAGACCTCGATGCCCAGCGACTCCCAGGTGTGCAGCAGGACGGCGTTCCCGGCCGCCCGCACGATCTCCCGGTGGAAGGCGACCGTGTGCCGCACCTGCGCCTCCCCGTCGCCCGCCAGGTCCGCCGCGCGCAGCGCCGCCACCTCCCGCTCCAGCGCCCCGGTGTCCTCGGCCAGCCGTCCCGCGGCCAGTTCGGCGGCCACCTGCTCCAGCCCGGCCCGCACCGGGTAGCTCTCCTTGAGGTCGTCGGCGGTCAGATTCCGCACCCGTACGCCCTTGTTCGGCGCCGACTCGATCAGCTGCAGCGACTCCAGCTCGCGCAGCGCCTCCCGTACGGGCGTCTGGCTGACCTCCAGCTCCACCGCGATCCGCCGCTCCACGATCCGCTCACCCGGCTGCCAGCGGCCGCTGACGATCCCCTCGAGGATGTGCTCGCGGATCTGCTCGCGCAGCGAATGGACGACCGGCGGGGTCATGAGGTGCTCCTTCAGAGCGGTGGGTGGCAGGAGGGCCATTATCCGGGAGGCGCGGGGGGACCGGGACGGGTCCTGGCGCGCCCCGTCCCTGCCCCGGGGACGCAAAAGGGCCGGCCCCGGCTCGTACGAACCGGGGCCGGCCCCTAGGACACGCCTGCTGCGTGACCGCCGGGACTCAGAGACCGATCTCGGTCTCGAACTCCGCGGCCTCCAGGATCTGCTTGACCGTGGTCAGGTAGCGGGCGGCGTCGGCGCCGTCCACCAGACGGTGGTCGTAGGAGAGCGCGAGGTAGGTCATGTCGCGCACCGCGATGGTCTCGCCGAGGTCCGGGTGGTTGATGACCACCGGGCGCTTGACGGTGGCACCGATGCCCAGGATGCCGACCTGGTTCGGGGGCACGATGACGGTGTCGAACAGGGCGCCGCGCGAACCGGTGTTGCTGATGGTGAAGGTCGCACCGGACAGCTCGTCCGGCGTGATCTTGTTCGCGCGGACCTTGCCCGCCAGGTCCGCCGTCTTGCGGGCGATACCGGCGATGTTGAGGTCACCGGCGTCCTTGATGACCGGGGTCATCAGGCCCTTCTCCGCGTCCACCGCGATACCGACGTTCTCGGTGTCGAAGTAGGTGATCGTGCCCTCGTCCTCGTTGATCCGGGCGTTGACGACCGGGTGGGCCTTCAGCGCCTGGACCGCGGCCTTGACGAAGAACGGCATCGGGGAGAGCTTGACGCCCTCACGCTGCGCGAACCCGTCCTTGGCCTGGTTGCGCATCCGCATGATCTTGGTGATGTCCACCTCGACCACGGAGGTCAGCTGCGCCTGGCTGTGCAGGGCCTTCATCATGTTGTCGCCGATGACCTTGCGCATCCGCGGCATCTTGACGGTCTGACCGCGCAGCGGCGACGCCTCGATGGCCGGGCCCGTCGACTTGGCAGCCGCGGCGGGGGCGGCGGCCGGCGCGGCGGCCTTGGCGGCCTCGGCGGCGGCGATGACGTCCTGCTTGCGGATACGGCCACCGACGCCGGTGCCCTTGACGGTGGCCAGGTCGACGCCGTTCTCGGCGGCGAGCTTGCGCACCAGCGGGGTGACGTACGCGCCCTCACCGGCGGCCGGAGCCGGGGCGGCGGGGGCGGCCGGGGCCGGAGCGGCCGGAGCCGGCGCGGGGGCCGGAGCCGGGGCGGCGGGCGCCGGGGCGGCGGCAGCCGGAGCGGGCGCCGGGGCCGGGGTGGGCTCCGGAGCGGGCGCGGCGGCGGGGGCCGGAGCGGCCGGAGCCGGGGCGGCGGCCGGGGCCGCACCGGCGGCACCGATGACGCCGAGCTTGGCGCCGACCTCGGCGGTCTCGTCCTCGCCGACCACGATCTCCAGCAGGGTGCCGGAGGCCGGCGCCGGGATCTCGGTGTCGACCTTGTCGGTGGAGACCTCCAGCAGCGGCTCGTCGGCCGAGACCTCCTCGCCGACCTCCTTCAGCCAGCGGGTGACGGTGCCCTCGGTGACGCTCTCACCGAGCGCGGGGAGGACGACGTCCGTGCCCTCGGCGCCGCCCGCGGGGGCAGCGGCGGGGGCGGGGGCCTCGCCGGCCGGAGCCGGCTCGGGCTCGGGCTCGGGCTCGGGCTCGGGCTGCGGCTCGGCCGCGGGCGCCTCGGCGGCGGCCGGGGCCGCCTCGGCAGCCGGCGCACCGGTGCCGTCGTCGATGACGGCCAGCTCGGCGCCGACCTCCACGGTCTCGTCCTCGGCCACCTTGATGGCGGTCAGGACGCCGGAAGCGGGGGCCGGGATCTCGGTGTCGACCTTGTCGGTCGACACCTCGAGCAGCGGCTCGTCGGCCTCGACGCGCTCGCCTTCGGCCTTCAGCCAGCGAGTGACGGTGCCCTCGGTGACGCTCTCGCCGAGCGCCGGCAGGGTTACGGAAACCGCCATGGTTTCAGTTGCTCCTTACAAGTATGGTGCGGATGTGGTCGCGCCCGGGACTGGGGTCAGTCGTGGGAGTGGAGAGGCTTGCCGGCCAGGGCCAGGTGGGCCTCGCCGAGCGCCTCGTTCTGCGTCGGGTGCGCGTGCACGAGCTGCGCAACCTCGGCCGGCAGGGCCTCCCAGTTGTAGACCAGCTGGGCCTCACCGACCTGCTCGCCCATACGGTCACCGACCATGTGGACGCCGACCACGGCACCGTCCTTGACCTGGACGAGCTTGATCTCGCCCGTGGTCTTGAGGATCTTGCTCTTGCCGTTGCCCGCGAGGTTGTACTTCAGAGCGACGACCTTGTCGGCGCCGTACAGCTCCTTGGCCTTGGCCTCGGTGATACCCACCGAAGCGACCTCGGGGTGGCAGTACGTCACGCGCGGCACGCCGTCGTAGTCGATCGGCACGGTCTTCTGACCGGCCAGCCGCTCCGCCACCAGCATGCCCTCGGCGAAGCCGACGTGCGCGAGCTGGAGGGTGGGAACGAGGTCACCGACGGCCGAGATGGTCGGCACGTTGGTCTGCATGTACTCGTCGACCAGGACGTAGCCGCGGTCCATCGCGACGCCCTGCTCCTCGTAGCCCAGGCCCGCCGAGACCGGCCCGCGGCCGATCGCGACCAGCAGCACCTCGGCCTCGAAGGTCTTGCCGTCGGCGAGGGTGACCTTCACGCCGTCGGCGGTGTACTCGGCCTTGTCGAAGAAGGTGCCGAGGTTGAACTTGATGCCCCGCTTGCGGAAGGCCCGCTCCAGCAGCTTGGAGCTGTTCTCGTCCTCGACCGGGACGAGGTGCTTGAGGCCCTCGACGACGGTGACGTCGGTGCCGAAGGACTTCCACGCGGAGGCGAACTCGACGCCGATGACGCCGCCGCCCAGCACGATCGCGGACTTCGGCACGCGGTTCAGCGTCAGCGCGTGGTCGGAGGAGATGATGCGGTCGCCGTCGATCTCCAGGCCCGGCAGCGACTTCGGCACGGAGCCGGTCGCCAGCAGGACGTGGCGGCCCTGGACACGCTGGCCGTTGACATCGACGGAGGTCGGCGAGGACAGCCGGCCCTCGCCCTCGATGTAGGTCACCTTGCGGGAGGCGATCAGACCCTGCAGGCCCTTGTACAGACCCGAGATGACCTCGTCCTTGTACTTGTGGACCGCGTCGATGTCGATGCCCTCGAAGGTGGCCTTGACACCGAACTGCTCGCTCTCCCGAGCCTGGTCGGCGATCTCACCGGCGTGCAGCAGTGCCTTGGTGGGGATGCAGCCGTTGTGCAGGCAGGTACCGCCGACCTTGCCCTTCTCGATCAGGGCGACGTCCAGGCCCAGCTGCGCCCCGCGCAGGGCAGCGGCGTAACCACCGCTACCGCCTCCGAGGATCACTAGGTCGAAAACGGTGCTGGCGTCGTTCGCCACGTCACGTCCTCCATGCATGGGTACGCCGGAGCCGGTCTCCGATGACCGGGCGGCGGCTGTGGTTCGGCCGCTTTTACTTCGGCCCTGGGTAAGGGGGGCCCTGTCCTGCCGAGAACCCATCTTCGCACTTGTTCCGTGAAGCCGGGACGGCGGGCCGGGCTGTGGGACGGCGATCAGCCGCCCCGTACGGGTTACTGATGCGTACGAAATGTGCGGCACCGCGCTGCGCCGCCGGGGCGGGGCGGTGGCGGGAAACGCGTGGACGTACGGATTTCGTCGAGGGCGAACGCGGGGCGGCCGCGCGGCGCCCGCGTGCCGACGGCCCCGGGCGGGCTGCCCGGGGCCGTGGCGGATATCACGGGCGACGGCGGGGGAGGCCCCGCCCGGCCGTCAGCCCAGGTCGCCCGCGGCGGTGCGCTCCGCGAGCCGGACCAGGGTGCGTACCGCGGAGCCCGTGCCGCCCTTGGGCGTGTAGCCCCAGGGCGCGCCCTCGTGGTAGGCCGGGCCCGCGATGTCCAGGTGCGCCCAGGGGATGCCCTCGCCGACGAACTCCTTGAGGAAGAGCCCGGCGACCAGGCCGCCGCCCATCCGCTCGCCCATGTTGGCGAGGTCGGCGACCGGGGAGTCCATGCCCTTGCGCAGCTCGGACGGCATCGGCATCGGCCAGGACTGCTCGCCGACCTCCTCGGCGATCTCGTGGACCGAGGTACGGAAAGCGTCGTCGTTGGCCATGATCCCGAAGGTGCGGTGGCCCAGGGCCAGCACCATGGCACCGGTCAGGGTGGCGACGTCCACGATCGCGTCCGGCGACTCCTCCGAGGCGCGGGTCAGCGCGTCGGCCAGGACCAGGCGGCCCTCGGCGTCGGTGTTGAGCACCTCGACCGTCTTGCCGCTGTACATGGTCAGCACGTCACCGGGACGGGTGGCGGAGCCGGACGGCATGTTCTCGGCGAGCGCCAGCCAGCCGGTGACGTTCACCTCCAGGCCCAGCCGGGCGGCGGCGACGACCGCGGCGAACACCGCGGCCGCGCCGCTCATGTCGCACTTCATGGTCTCGTTGTGGCCGGCCGGCTTGAGCGAGATGCCGCCCGAGTCGTAGGTGATGCCCTTGCCGACCAGCGCCAGGGTCTTGGCGGCCTTGGAGTGGGTGTACGCGATCCGCACCAGCCGCGGCGGGGTCTGCGAGCCCTGGCCGACGCCCATCAGGCCGCCGTAGCCGCCCTTCTTCAGCGCCTTCTCGTCCAGCACCTCGACCTTGAGGCCGAACTCCTTGGCCGCGGCCTGTGCCTCGGCGGCGAACGACTTCGGGTCGAGGTCGTTGGGCGGCAGGTTGATCAGGTCGCGGGCGCGGTTGATCTCGTCGGCCAGCGCCAGGGAGCGCGCGGCGGCGGCCTTGAACTCCTTGTCGCGCGGCTTGGTGCCCAGGAGCGCGACCTCCCCGAGCGGCGCCGACTTGGCGTCGTTCTTCTTGCCGCCCTTGGCGTTCTCACGGGAGGCGGCGTAGGAGTACGCGCCGAGCAGGGCGCCCTCGCTCACCGCGGCGGCCGCCTCGGCGTCCTCGACGGGCAGGGCGAAGCCGGCCTTCTTGCTGCCGGACAGGGCGCGGGCGGCGCTGCCCGCGGCGCGCCGCAGCGCCTCGTGGCCGTAGCCGTCGCCCTTGGCCGGCACCTCGCCGAGGCCGGCCGCCACCACGACCGGCGCCTTGAGGCCGTCCGCGGCGGGCAGCTTGGTCACCTCGCCCTCGGCACCACTCGCGCCGAGGGTCTCCAGCACGGTGGCGAGCTTGCCGCCGAAGGCCTTGTCCACGGCTTCCGCGCCGGGGGCGACGACGACGCCCTTGGCGCCCTTGGCCACGCCGACGACGACGGCATCCGCACGCAGCGTCGCGGCGGAAGAAGTACTGAGGGTCAGTGCAGTCACGGTGATGAGGGTCCTGTTCCGTCCGGGGAATCCGTCTGCGCGCAGCGCGCTGCTCGGCTGAGCCTACGCTCGGTGGCGCCACAAGGCCCGTCCGATAGCACACCGGCACATAAGGGTGCCCCGGCAGTTGCCCGCATACCGGGTGAACCGGCCGTCCGCGGACGCCGGTTGGGCGGGCGGAAGGGGCGGCGCGCGTGCTAACCGAGCGTCAGCACGACCAGTGCCGTGAGCCCCGCGCTCTCCGCGAGCGCCCCGAACACATCGCCGGTCACCCCGCCGAACCGCCGCCGGCAGTGCCGGAGCACCAGCTCGCCCAGCCCGAGGCCGCACAGCGCCGCGAGCCCGGTGTGCAGCGCGCCGTACGGGCCGGAGCCGGCACCGGCCGCCGCGCACCCGGCGGCCACCAGCAGCGCGCACAGCAGCGCCGCCCGCGCCGGGACGGTGCCCGCGACCGCCGCGCCGAGCCCCTCAGGGCGGGCGGCCGGCACCCCCGTACGCGAGGCGAGGGTCAGCGCACAGCGCGCGGTGACCGCCGCGACGGCCGCCGCGACGGCGCCGGGCACCCAGCCGTCCGCGAACAGTTCGGACAGCGCGGCCACCTGGGCCAGCAGGGCGAACAGCAGCGTGATCACCCCGAACGGGCCGATGTCGGACTGCTTCATGATGCGCAGCGCGTCCTCGGCTGGTTTGCCGCTGCCCAGGCCGTCGGCGGTGTCGGCGAGGCCGTCCAGATGCAGTCCGCGGGTGAGCACGGCGGGCACCACGGCGGAGGCGACCGCGGCGAGCAGTGGCCCGCCGCCGAGCGCCAGCAGCGCCCCGCCGGCCGCGGCCGCGCACAGCCCGACGACCAGCCCGGCCAGCGGCGCGCAGAGCATTCCGCCGCGCGCCGCCGCCCGGTCCCAGCGGGTGACGCGGACCGGCAGCACGGTCAGCGTGCCGAACGCGAAGCGCAGGGCGTCGGACGGGGCCAGGGGAGCGGGGGTCTCGGTCACCGCGGCAGGCTATCCGGGCGTCCACCGCGTTTGACTGCCGGTTCCGGCCGGCCGGACAGGGCCTAATGGTGGCTATGTGTCCTTACGCGACAAAGGGGAGCGTGTGGGATGGGCCACTGGTGGTACCGCAACATCGTCGAGCCGGGGAAGCTGCCGCTGCTGCTCGCGCTCGCCTCGTTCGTGCTGACCTTCCTGGTGACCCGGGCCGTCACCCGCCTCATCCGCGCGGGCCGGGGGCCGTTCCGCAACGTCACCCCGGGCGGGGTCCATATCCACCATGTCGTCCCCGGCGTGGTGCTGATGGTCGTCGGCGGGTTCATCGGGCTGGCCGGTGCCCGGCGCGGCTTCGGCACCGGCGTCGCCGCGGTGCTGTTCGGGATGGGTGTGGGCCTCGTGCTGGACGAGTTCGCGCTCATCCTGCACCTGGACGACGTGTACTGGACCGAGGAGGGGACCAAGAGCGTCGAGATCGTCATCCTCACCGTCGCCCTGGTCGCCCTGGTCCTCGGCGGCTTCCTGCCGTTCGGCGTCAACGAACTCAGCCCGGATGAGGAGACCGACCGCTTCACGGTCGTGCGGACCGTGGCCGTCAACTTCCTCTTCGCGGTCGTCGCCCTGCTCAAGGGCAAGGGCCGGATCGCGGTCATCGGGGTGTTCGTGCCGTTCGTCGCGGTCTTCGGCGCGGTCCGCCTGGCCCGGCCCAACTCGCCCTGGGCCAGGCGCTGCTACCGCAACCGCCCGAAGGCGCGGGCCCGCGCCCGGGTCCGCGCCTACCGTCACGACCGCCGCTGGTCGTCGGTGCGCCGCAAGGTCGAGGACTTCGTCGGGGGCGCGCCGAGCCGCTGACCCGCCGGGCGCCGCCGCAGCTCCCGCACCCCGCACAGCACCAGCACCGCCAGCACCGCCGCGATGTGCTCCTTGCCCGCGAGGTTGTTCTTGATGGACACCACCTCGACGACCATCGCCACCACCACCGCGGCACAGGTGAACCAGGCGCGGTAGCGCCAGCACACGAACACCGCCAGCCCCACCACGGCCGCCGACGGCCCGGTGTCGATGACGTACTTGTCCGAGTCGGGCAGCCCCACCGGGCTCACCGGGCCGATCCAGATGCCGATCCGGGCGTACATCGTCCCGGCGAGCGTGGCCAGGTAGGCGACGGCCAGTAGCTGCCGCCGCCCCACACAGATCTCGGCGATCCCGAAGACCACCAGGATCTGCGCCAGGGCACCCCACACCGGCAGGTCCAGCGCAGGCACGAACAGCGACAGCGGGGTGCGCAGCAGCGCCAGCCACAGATGCTCGTCGGCCTGTACGGAGCCGATGTCCTGGACGGCCCGGTAGCCCCAGGCCTGGTTCTGCACGAACTGGAGGACCAGGGTCAGCCCCACCGCGGTGAGCGTCAGCGGGATCGCCCGCAGCCGCGAGGCGGCGAGCGCGGACCGTACCGTCCGCAGCAGCCGTCCCCACTCGGCGCACGCGGCACGGCGCAGGACGGGCACCGCTCCCCGGGCCGGCACGGCCCCCTCCCGCGGCCCCGCACCGGCCGAACTCATCTCACGTTCTCCAGGTGCTTGCGGTTCAGCCACTTGGGCAGGCCGGGTGCTTCCAGAAAGCCCTCCGCACGGCCCGCGGCGATTCCGATGCGCAGCAGATCGGTGCTCTTTCCGAAGAGCATGTACCGCGGCTCCCAGATCGGCCGGTATTTCGCGTTGGCGCGATAGAGCGATTCGATCTGCCACCACCGGGAGAAGAAGCTGAGCAGCGAGCGCCACAGGCGCAGCACCGGGCCCGCACCGAGCCGCGATCCGCGTTCGAAGACGGAACGGAACATCGCGAAGTTGAGCGAGAGCTGCGTGACCTCCACCTCTTTCGCCCGCTGGATCAACTCCAGCACCATGAACTCCATCAGCCCGTTCTCGGAGTTCCGGTCCCGCCGCATCAGATCCAGCGAAAGGCCCTTCGCACCCCACGGCACGAAGCTGAGCAGCGCCCGCAGTTCACCGGGCCCCTCCCCGCTGCCGCCGTCCCGGCATTCGAGCATCACGCAGCGCCCGTCGCCCGGGTCGCCGAGCCGGCCCAGCGCCATCGAGAAACCGCGCTCGGTCTCCCCGTCGCGCCAGTCGTCGGCCAGCCGCAGCAGCCGGTCCATCTCCGGGGCGGGGATGTCCTCGTGGCGCCGGATGGTGACCGTGTACCCGGCCCGCTTGATGCGGTTGTAGGCCTGCCGCACGGTGCGCATCGCCCGGCCGTCGAGGGTGAACTCCGCGGTCTCCACGATCGCTTCGTCGCCCAGCTCCAGCGCGTCCAGGCCGTGCCGGGCGTAGATCGTGCCGCCCTCCTCGCTCGCCCCCATCACCGCCGGCGCCCAGCCGTGCTCCCGCGCCTCGGCCAGCCACACCTCGATCGCCCCCGGCCAGGCCTCCGGGTCGCCCAGCGGATCGCCGGAGGCCAGCGACACCCCGCCCACCACGCGGTAGGTGACGGCGGCCTTGCCGCTGGGGGAGAACAGCACGCTCTTGTCGCGGCGCAGCGCGAAGTAGCCCAGCGAATCGCGGTCGCCGTGCCGCGCTAGGAGGGCCCGCAGCCGCTCCTCGTCGTCCGCGGTGAGCGCCTCGGTGCTCCGTACGGACCGGAACGCCGCCCACAGGACGGCGACCAGCAGCAGCGCGCTCAGCACGTTGATCGCGGCGTTGACCCAGTTCGGGGTGGCGATCTCCGGGAACGCGCGGTCGTCGGCGGCCAGCGACACCAGCCGCATCAGGCCGTAGCGCCAGCGCTGCACGAAGGTCGAGGAGCCCGCCGCGGTGTTGGTGACGGTCACCAGCAGCGCCGCGAGCAGCGAGGCGGCCAGCAGACCGCCGGCCGCGACCGCCGCCGCCAGCTTCGGATTCGCCCGGTCGCCCTTCGCGGAGAACTCCCGGCGCCCGGCCACCAGTGCGGCGGCGAACAGCACGGTCAGTCCCAGCGACACCCAGTTCTGCAGATGTCCGCGGAACTCCGGGGCCGCCACCATCGCCCAGGCGAACAGCAGCGCCAGCAGCCCGGACAGCGCCAGATTCAGAATCCACGCCGCCCGCTTTCCCCGCCGCAGGGTGACCGACAGGAAGAGCGAGAAGGCGCCGGAGGCGAATCCCGCCGTGAGCAGATACGGAGTGAAGAATTCCGCGCTGTTGTGCCGGCGGATATCACTCCCGAACGACACCCACACCGCACTCAGCACATTGATGAAGGTGACCGTGCGCAGATACCAGATGCCGAACGCGGCACCACGCTGTGACCATGAGCCGCGCGCGCGGCCTTCGTCCGGACTCAACCGATGTCTCCCATAAACCGTGTAAAGCGCGATCTTATGGGGCGCCGCCGGGTGGTCCGGTACGGGCGGGAAGTGAGCGCCCGGATTCCGGGCGCCCGTCCGTGCGCTTCCTCCTGAGCCGGCCGCGTGGGCCGGCTCCGGTCAGTCGCGTACGGGCAGCTCTGCCGCCAGGGCCGCGGCCGCCTGCACCAGTGGCAGGGCCAGCAGCGCCCCCGTCCCCTCACCCGCAGTGACGCCATGGTCGAGCAGAGGGTTGAGTGCGATCCGGTCCAGCGCCTTGGCCTGCGCCGGCTCCCCGCTCGCCTGCCCGGCCAGCCACCAGTCCGGCGCCCGGAACGCCACCCGCTGCGCCACCAGCGCACAGGCCGCCGAGACCACCCCGTCCAGGATCACCGGGGTCCGGCGCACCGCGCTCTGCAGCAGGAAGCCGGTGATCGCGGTCAGATCCGCGCCGCCGACCGTGGCCAGCAGCTCCAGCTGGTCGCCGAGCACCGGACGGGCCCGCCGCAGGGCGTCGCGGACCGCCGCGCACTTGCGCATCCACGCCAGGTCGTCGATCCCGGCGCCGCCCCGCCCGGTGACCACCGAGGCGTCCGTCCCGCACAGCGCGGCGATCAGCGTGCTCGCGGCCGTCGTCCCGCCGACGCTCAGATCGCCCAGCACCACGAGGTCGGTACCGGCGTCCGCTTCCTCGTCCGCGACGGCCATCCCGGCCCGGAAAGCGGCCTCGGCCTCCTCGGCCGTCAGCGCGTCCTCGGTGTCGATCCGGCCCGAACTCCGGCGTACCCGGTGCCGGGTGACCTCCTCGGGCAGCTCCGCCGGATCGCAGTCCACCGCCAGGTCCACCACGCGCAGCTCCGCGCCGGTGTTCCGCGCCAGCACCGCGGCCGGGCTCGCCCCGTCCAGCACGGCCCGTACGAGATCCCTGGTGCCGCCGGCCGGCCGGGCCGACACCCCCAGCTCCGCCACCCCGTGATCGCCCGCGAACAACAGCACCCGCGGCCGCTCCACCGGCCGCACCGGCACCTGCTGCTGTGCGGCGGCCAGCCACTCACCCAGCTCGTCGAGGCGGCCGAGGGCCCCCGGCGGGACGGCCAGCCGCGCCCGCCGCTCCTCGGCGTCACGGCGCACCCCACCGTCGGGGCGCTCGATCAGATGGGCGAAGTCATCGAGGTTCAGGGCGCTCATTGGGCGCAGATTACCGTCAACGCACCGCTGACGAGGCCCGCCGGGGGGAACCGGCCACCGCGAACCGCACCTCGCACACCAGCGGCGCGAGCGCGCCCAGCACCGGCATCCGGCGCCGCAGCCACTCCGCCGGGCCGTATCGCGCCCACCGCCCCGGCACCCGCACCGGGCCGACCTCCCGCACCGCGACGATCCCCGGATGGGCACCGGCCACCCGCGGCAGTTCGGCACGGTTCAGCCCCCAGCGCACCGGACCCGGCCACCGGCCGCCGCCCGGCCCGGCCGCCCGCCGGGCCAGCGCCATGGCCGGCCGTGGCAGCACGTCAAAAACCAGCGCCCCACCGGGAAACCGCTCCGCGCACACCGCCAGCAGGGCGCGCACCGCGGGCGGCGACAGCCGCATCAGCACCCCCGGGGCGGTGACCACCACCCCGCGCTCCGGCTCCGGCACCGCGTCCAGCCAGCGGTGATCGGTCACCGCGCGGGCGACCGTACGCCGCCGGGCGCCGTCCGGCAGCAGTATCCGGCGCACCGCCGCGGTCTCCGGCGCCACCACCGTCAGCCAGTTGAGCCGCCCGTTGTCCAGCCGCCAGAAGCCGGTGCCGAGCCCCTCCCCGAGCGCGACCACCGTCGCCTCCGGATACCGCGCCAGGTAGGCGCGGACGGCCGCGTCGAAACGCCGCCCGCGCGCCCCCGGCTCCCGGAGGGGCCCCGCTCCCCATCCGCCCGGCGCTTCGCTCTCGGTCCGCTCGGAATCGGTCACGGTCCAAGAGCACTAGGCGCCGCGCCCCCGGGCAAGCGGACACGGGGCCCGCCGGGCCTCCGTCATCCACGCAGCGCAAGCGCCTGGCCCGCGACGACCAGCAGCACCTGCTCGCACTCCGCGCCGAACGCCGCGTTCAGCCGCCCCAGTTCGTCCCGGAACCGCCGGCCCGCCGGGGTCGCCGGGACCACCCCGGAACCGACCTCGTTGCTGACCGCCACCACCCGCCGGTGCGTCGCCCGCACCGCCGCCGCCAGTGCGTCGGTCCGCTCCCGCAGCGCCCGCCGCCCGCCGGCCTCCCAGGTCGCGTCGTCCCACGCCCCGACCTCGTCCATGACATGCGTCAGCCACAGCGCCAGACAGTCGATGAGCAGCGGTGACGCCTCCGCCGGCCGTCCGGCGCCGGGGCCTTCGCCGGGCCCGGCGGCCGTCAGCAGCGGCACCAGGTCGCAGGTCTCGACGGTGCGCCAGCTGCCGGGCCGCCGCTCGCGGTGCAGCGAGACCCGCTGCGCCCAGTCCTCGTCGCCGTCCCGGGTGCCCCCGGTGGCCACGTACACCACGTCGGGGAAGGCCGCGAGCCGCCGCTCCGCCTCCACCGACTTCCCGCTGCGCGCCCCGCCCAGCACCAGCGTGCGTCGCGGCAGATCCGGCACCGCGTGGAACTCGCCGACCACCAGCGTGCTGCCGTCCGCCACCGCGCGGGCGCCCACCGCCGCCAGCCTGCGGTGCAGCTCGGGCCCCGGCGGCACGTCGTGGTCGAGGTGCACCGCCAGCACGTCCGTCGCCGCGTCGACCGCCCCGCTCGCCCGCAGCCTGGCCAGCGCGTCGGGCCGGCCCAGCACGTCGAGCAGCACCAGGTCGTACGGGCCGGTGCCGCCCACGCCCTGGTCAGCGCCGCCCGCCGCCCGGCCGTTCCCCTCGCCCAGTCCGGCCGGGGCCGCGCCCGGCGGCAGGTACAGCAGCCGCTCGCCGTCGGCGCCGGAGACCTCGTAGCCGGTCCCCGGGATGTCCACCGGGACGGCCCGCACCCGGTGCCCGTCGAGCAGCGCCAGCTCCCGCCCGTCCGCGACCCGGCCCGGCGCCGGCAGCCCGGCCGGCACCTCCAGCGCCGGACCGTCGTGCGGATGCGAGAGCAGCACCTGCCGCACGCCCGCCAGCGACCGCCCGGCGCGGGCCGCAGCGAAGGCCGGGCCCGGGGTCAGATCGATCAGCAGCGCGCCGTCGACGAGCAGCGCGGTGGCCGCCCGCGCCTCGTCGCCGACGGCGGTCGCACAGGCGGCACACGGGCAGCCGGGGCGCGGCAGCCCCTGCGGGGCCCCGGTGCCGAGGAGAGTCACGTCCACACCGCCGAGTTTCTCGCGTCCCTGCCCGGCGGGCGCGGCGGGGGCGGACTCGACACGGCCGTTAGGCTGCCGGTCAGCACGGAAACCCGGCCCCGCGGAGCGTGTTCGGACCCGCTCCGCGCGGCGCAGATTCGTACCCGGTGGCATCCAGGAGGCGCAGATGGCGTGGACGTGGCGGTTCGAGAAGGCCGACGGTTCGGAGGCGGCGCCCGCCGTGCAACCGGAGGAGTTCACCACCCAGGGCGACGCGGAGTCGTGGATCGGCGAGGAGTGGAAGGCCCTCCTGGAGGGCGGCGTCGACCAGGTCAGGCTCTTCGAGGACGGCACCGAGATCTACACCGGCCCCATGAGCCTGCACGCGGACGCGGAGGCCTGAGCACGAACGACGCCGGGCCGGACCCCTCAGGGGCCCGGCCCGGCGTCATGCCGTCTACGGCTACGGCTTCTCGCCGCGCTTCACCTGCGGCTTCGGCAGTCGCAGCCGGCGCATCTGGAGCGTCCGCATCACCGCGTAGGCCTTCACGCCCTTGAGGTTCTCGTTCGGGAAGCGCTCCTGGAGCAGCTTGCCCAGCCGGAACCAGATCAGGGCCGAGTCGAGCACGATCAGCACGATGATCACGAGCCACAGCAGCAGCGCGATGCTCTGGATCGACGGCACCCGGATCATGGTCAGCACCAGGATCACCACGGCCATGGGCAGGAAGAACTCGGCGACGGCCCAGCGGGAGTCGACGTAGTCCCGCGCGAACCGGCGCACCGGTCCCTTGTCGCGCACCGGCAGATACCGCTCGTCGCCGCTGGCCATCGCCTCGCGCTGGCGGGCCATGTCGGCGCGGCGCGCCTCACGCTGGGCCTTCGCCGCGTCCTTGCGGTTGGCCGGCGTATGCGCACGGGAGCGGCGCTGCGACTGGGCGTCACTGCGCTTCGGTGTCGGGCGGCCCTTCGGGGCCTGCGGGTCGCGGGGCTGCTGGGGCTGGTCCGCGGTCACCTTGGCGGTCGCGGCCTGCTCATCCTTCGAACGGCTTCGGAACACAACACCCAAGGGTACGTGCTCGCCGCGGGTCAGCCACGGTCCGACGGGGAACGATCCGGCAACGGCGCGTCGCGGGTGCGGCGTTCCGCCGGGACAAAAGCCACGCCCTATCGGGACAGAGCGGGCATCACGCCGATTGTCCGGACTCTCCCTACTCCTTGCGCGGGAGAAGAGCGGCCACCCGATCGTCCTGGAGGAGGAGCGCATCCGGACCTGAACAGTGCGGTAATGGAACCAGGGCCCGTACTGTGGGGTCTGTAGATGTGCTGGAGCCTAAGCCCGAGGTGACTCGGTCAGAAGGGGGCGCGCGAGGCCCATGAGCGATGGTGTCATGAAGCGGATGGGGATGATCTTCCGCGCGAAGGCCAACAAGGCCCTGGACCGGGCCGAAGACCCGCGCGAGACCCTCGACTACTCGTACCAGAAGCAGCTGGAGCTGCTTCAGAAGGTACGCCGCGGCGTCGCCGACGTGGCGACCTCCCGCAAGCGCCTGGAGCTGCAGCTCAACCAGCTCCAGGGCCAGTCCGCCAAGCTGGAGGACCAGGGCCGCAAGGCGCTGGCGCTCGGCCGCGAGGACCTGGCCCGTGAGGCGCTGACCCGGCGCAGCGCGCTGCAGCAGCAGGTCACGGACCTGGAGGCGCAGCACCAGACGCTGCAGGGTGAGGAGGAGAAGCTCACACTCGCGTCGCAGCGGCTGCAGGCCAAGGTCGACGCCTTCCGTACGAAGAAGGAGACGATCAAGGCCACCTACACGGCCGCCCAGGCGCAGACCCGGATCGGCGAGGCCTTCTCCGGTATCTCCGAGGAGATGGGCGACGTCGGCATGGCCATCCAGCGCGCGGAGGACAAGACCGCGCAGCTGCAGGCCCGGGCCGGTGCCATCGACGAGCTGATGGCGTCCGGCGCGCTGGACGACCCGTCCGGTATGGCCAAGGACGACATCACCGCCGAGCTGGACCGGCTCTCCGGTGGCAGCGACGTCGAGCTGGAGCTGCAGCGGATGAAGGCCGAGCTCTCGGGCGGCCCGTCCGGTGGCCAGCAGGCCATCGAGGGCGGCCAGAACGGTGCGGCGCAGTCCTCCCCGCAGCAGGACCGGCCGCGTTTCGACAAGCAGTGACGGACGGCGGCGGTTAGCCTCGCAGAGATCGTCGGACCGGACCAAGGGAGACCGTCGTGATCGTACGGATCATGGGGGAGGGCCAGGTGAAGCTGGACGACGCCCACTTCACCGAGCTCAACAAGCTGGACGATGAGCTGCTCGACGAGATGGAGAGCGGCGACGAAGCGGGCTTCCGGCGCACCCTCGGCGCCCTGCTGGACGCGGTGCGCCGCCTGGGCACACCGCTCCCCGACGACGCCCTGGAACCCTCCGAACTCATCCTGCCGTCCCCGGACGCGACCCTTGACGAGGTCCGGGAGATGCTCAGCGACGACGGCCTCATCCCGGGCTGACGCCGCCGCTCCGGCCCGAACGCCTTACTCCAGCGCACCGCGCCCCGGCCCCGCGAGGGACCGGGGCGCTACCGTTTGCTCTTGTGAGCCTCCTCGACCCCCGCCCGGACGCGCCCCGCGCCGGCCGCTTCCGGTGGTACCGGACGCATCCGCTGGCCTGCGACGCCGTCCTGGCCGGGGCCGCCTTCGCCGGCATCGTGTTCGGTGCCGTCGCCGATCCGCACGGCCCGCACGGCCCGCGCTTCGCCGCCCACGAGCCGTCCGCCACGACCGTGGTGCTGGCCGCGCTGGCCTGCGCCGCCCTGGTCCTGCGCCGCCGGCTGCCCCGCACCGTCCTGGCCGCCACCGGCGCGCTCACCGTCATCGAACTGATCTGCCGCGGCAGCGATCCCCGCGCCCCGGTGGCGGGCGCCGCCGTGATCGCCCTCTTCACCCTGGCCTCGCGCACCGACCGGCCCACCACCTGGCGGGTCGGCGCGCTGACCGTCGTGGGCCTGACCGCCGCCGCGATGCTCTACGGGCCCCGCCCCTGGTACGCCCAGGAGAACATCGGCATCTTCGCCTGGACGGGCATGGCCGCGGCGGCCGGTGACGCGGTCCGCAGCCGCCGTGCCTTCGTGACCGCCATCCGGGAGCGCGCCGAACGGGCCGAGCGCACCCGCGAGGAGGAGGCCCGGCGCCGGGTCGCCGAGGAGCGCATGCGGATCGCCCGTGAGCTGCACGATGTCGTCGCCCACCACATCGCGCTGGTCAACGTCCAGGCCGGGGTCGCCTCGCACGTCATGGACAGCCGCCCCGACCAGGCCAAGCAGGCGCTGGCCCATGTCCGGGAGGCCTCCCGCTCGGCGCTGGACGAACTCCGCGCCACCGTCGGCCTGTTGCGGCAGTCCGACGACCCCAAGGCGCCGACCGAGCCCGCGCCCGGCCTCGGCGTGCTCGACCAGCTCGTCGACGGGTTCGTCCGGGCCGGCATCCCGGTCGACCTGGAGATCCCGCAGCCGACCCGGCCGCTGCCCGCCTCCGTCGACCTCACCGCCTACCGTGTGGTCCAGGAAGCGCTGACCAACATCCACAAGCACGCCGGCGAGGGCGCCCGCGCCACGGTGCGGATCAGCCACTCCGACACCACGCTGACCGTGACCGTCCTGGACGACGGCGCGGGCCGGGCCGGTGTCCCGCGGCAGAAGGGCGGCGACCGGCCGCCCGTGGAGGCGGTCGGGTCCGGCGAGCCGGAGGACAGCGGCGGCGGCCACGGCCTGGTCGGGATGCGCGAGCGGGTCTTCGCGCTGCGCGGCACGGTCGTGACCGGCCCGCGCGCGGCCGGCGGCTTCCAGGTGCGGGTGACCCTTCCACTGCAGACCGTCCGTACGGGGGAGACATTGTGACGATCAAGGTGCTGCTCGTCGACGACCAGGCGCTGCTGCGCAGTGCCTTCCGGGTGCTGGTCGACTCCGAGCCCGACATGCGGGTGGTGGGGGAGGCCTCCGACGGGGCCCAGGCGTACGAGCTGACCCGGGCGGAGCGGCCCGACGTCGTGCTGATGGACATCCGGATGCCCGGTGTGGACGGCCTGGCCGGCACCCGCATGATCAGCGAGGACCCGGAGCTCACCGGCGTCCGGGTGGTCATCCTGACCACCTTCGAGGTCGACGACTACGTGGTGGAGTCGCTGCGGAACGGCGCCAGCGGCTTCCTCGGCAAGGGCGCGGAGCCGGACGAGATGCTGAACGCGATCCGGATCGCGGCGGCCGGTGAGGCGCTGCTCTCGCCCGTCGCCACCAAGGGCCTGATCGCCAAGTTCCTCGCGCAGGGCGGCAGTTCCGCCGACGGCGGACCCGGCGGCGGGGGCGGCGAGCGGCTGGCGACGCTGACCGGCCGGGAGCGCGAGGTGCTGACCCTGGTGGCCGGCGGGCTGTCCAACGACGAGATCGCCGAGCAGCTCGCGGTCAGCCCGCTCACCGTCAAGACGCATGTGAACCGCGCGATGGCCAAACTGGGCGCCCGCGACCGGTCCCAGCTCGTCGTCATCGCCTACGAGTCCGGACTCGTACGCCCACGGGTGCAGTGAGGGCGGAGCGGCCCCTACTCCGAACGCGGTACGACTTCCGGCCGGAAACCGACTTGCGAGCGAGGAAAACAGGCCAGGGCATGGCGGAAGGTGTAGGTGGGCCCGGGAAAGGCCCCGCCGACCGTTTCAGAACAGAAGAGAGACCCCATCCATGTCCTGGCTGTCCCGACTCAGCCTCGTACAACGGGGCCTGATAGCGCTGATGTCGATCGTGGCGATCGCCTTCGGTGCCATCGCGATCCCCCAGCTGAAGCAGCAGCTCCTGCCCTCCATCGAACTCCCGATGGTGTCCGTCCTGGCGCCGTACCAGGGCGCCTCGCCGGACGTCGTCGAGAAGCAGGTCATCGAACCGCTTGAGGACGGCGTCCAGGGCGTCGACGGCATCAAGTCCGTCACCTCGACGTCGAGCGAGGGCTCGGGCGTCATCATGGCCCAGTTCGACTACGGCAACGACTCCAAGCGCCTGGTCGCCGACGTCCAGCAGGCCGTCAACCGCGCCCGCGCGAAGCTGCCCAAGGACGTCGACCCGCAGGTGGTGTCCGGCTCGACCGACGACATCCCCACCGTGGTCCTCGCTGTCTCCTCCGAGTCCAAGGACCAGCAGACGCTGGCCGACCAGCTCAACCGCAGCGTCGTGCCGGACCTGAAGAACATCGACGGCGTCAGCCAGGTCACCGTGGACGGCGTCCAGGACCGGATCGTCGCGGTCACCCCCGACGACAGGAAGCTCGCCGCCGTCGGGCTGACCACCCAGTCGCTGGGCCAGGCGCTGCAGAACGGCGGGACGTCGGTGCCCGCCGGCTCGTTCTCCGAGGACGGCAGGAGCAAGACCGTCCAGGTCGGCGCAGGCTTCACCTCCGTCGAGCAGATCAAGGACCTCAGGATCGCCCCGTCGGCGGGCGGCGGTGCGGGCGCGGGTGCGTCCGCGGGCGGCGACGCCTCCTCGGGCGCCGGCGCGTCCGGCGGCGGTGCTCCCTCCGCGGGTGCTCCCTCCGGCGGTCCGTCCGCGGGCGGGAGCGCGGGCGGCGCGGTCCGCCTGGGCGATGTCGCCACCGTCAAGGAGAAGCAGGCCACTCCGACGTCCCTGACCCGCACCAACGGCAAGCCCAGCCTCGCCCTGAACGTGACGATGGACAAGGACGGCAGCGCCGTCGCCATCTCCGACGCCGTCAAGGACAAGCTCTCCAAGATCCGTCAGGACCTGGGCAAGGGCACCCACGTCACGGTCGCCTCCGACCAGGGCCCGCAGGTCTCCAAGTCGATCGACTCGCTGACCACCGAGGGCCTGCTCGGCCTCGCCATGGCGGTCATCGTCATCCTGGTCTTCCTGCTCAGCCTGCGCTCCACGCTGGTGACCGCGGTCTCCATCCCGCTCTCGGTCGTCATCACCCTGATCGTGCTGTGGACCGGTGACCTCTCCCTCAACATGCTCACCCTCGGCGCGCTGACCATCGCGATCGGCCGCGTCGTCGACGACTCCATCGTCGTCCTGGAGAACATCAAGCGGCACCTGGGCTACGGCGAGGAGCGCCGCGAGGCCATCCTCACCGCCGTCAAGGAGGTCTCCGGAGCGGTCACCTCCTCCACCCTCACCACGGTCGCGGTCTTCCTCCCGATCGGTGTGGTCGGCGGCATGGTCGGCGCCCTGTTCGGCTCCTTCTCGGTGACGGTGACCGTCGCCCTGCTCTCCTCCCTGATCGTCTCGCTGACCGTCGTCCCGGTGCTGTCCTACTGGTTCCTGCGGGCCCCGCAGATCCCCGAGGGCACCACGGTGGACGACCTGCGCCGGGCGGCCGAGGAGAAGGAGGCCAAGAGCCCCCTCCAGCGCTTCTACGTCCCGGTCCTGCGGTTCGCCACCCGGCGCCGGCTCACCAGCCTGGCCATCGCCGTGGTGGTCCTCCTCGGCACCTTCGCCATGGGCCCCCTGCTCAAGACCAACTTCCTCGACCAGGGCGCCCAGGACACCCTCACCCTCAAGCAGGAACTCAAGCCCGGCACCAGCCTGGACGCCGCCGACAAGCAGGCCAAGCGGGTCGAGAAGGTGCTCGCGGCCAACGACGACATCGCCGACTACCAGGTCACCGTCGGCTCGTCCGGCTTCATGGCGGCCTTCGGCGGCGGCACCGGCGCCAACCAGGCCTCCTACCAGCTCAAGCTGAAGGACTCCGGGGACTCCGAGAAGGTCACCGACGCGCTGCGCACCGAGCTCGACAAGCTCGGCGAGTCCATCGGTGACACCAGCTTCGCCACCGGCGGCGGCTTCGGCAGCCAGGACCTGAGCGTGGTCGTCAAGTCCGGTGACGCCGATGTCCTGAAGGCGGCCGGCGAGCAGGTCCGCAAGACCGTCGCCGGGCTCGACGACGTCACCGACGTCCAGAGCGACCTCTCCCAGAGCGTCCCCCGAATCTCCGTGAAGCCCAACGCCAAGGCGGCCGCGGCCGGTTACGACCAGGCCGCGCTCGGCGCGGCGGTGACCCAGGCGGTCCGCGGCACCACCAGCGGCAAGGCGGTCCTGGGCGACACCGAGCGGGACATCGTCGTCCAGTCGGCCCACCCGGCCACCACCGAGGACGAGCTGAAGAACCTGACCGTCCCGACCCCGTCCGGCCCGGCCAAGCTCAGCAGCCTGGCCACCGTGCGGACCATCCCCGGCCCGGTCCAGATGACCCGGATCGACGGCGCCCGCTCGGCGACCATCACCGCCAAGCCGACCGGCGACAACACCGGCGCGGTCAGCACCCAGCTGCAGCAGAAGATCGACGCGCTGAAGCTGCCGGACGGCGCCACCGCGACGATCGGCGGCGTCTCCCAGGACCAGTCCGACGCGTTCTCCTCGCTCGGCCTGGCGATGCTGGCGGCCATCGCCATCGTCTTCATGCTCCTGGTGGCCACCTTCCGCTCGATGGTCCAGCCGATGATCCTGCTCGTCTCGATCCCCTTCGCGGCGACCGGCGCGATCGGCCTGCTGGTCGCCACCGGCACCCCGCTGGGCGTCCCGGCGATGATCGGCATGCTGATGCTGATCGGCATCGTGGTCACCAACGCCATCGTGCTGATCGACCTCATCAACCAGTACCGGGCGCAGGGTTACGGCGTCGTCGAGGCGGTCATCGAGGGCGGCCGCCACCGTCTCCGCCCGATCCTGATGACGGCGCTCGCCACGATCATGGCGCTGCTCCCGATGGCCCTGTCCATCACCGGCGACGGCGGCTTCATATCCCAGCCGCTGGCCGTGGTCGTGATCGGCGGTCTGATCACCTCCACCCTCCTCACCCTCCTCCTCGTCCCGACGCTCTACGCGATGATCGAGCTCCGCAAGGAGCGCCGGGCGGCGAAGAAGGCCGCGAAGCGGTCCGGCGAGACCGGCCCGCAGTCCGGGGAGGCCGACCGCTCCCCGGAGCCGGCGGGCGTCTGACGACGGCCTGACCGGCGGAGCCCGCTGAAGAAACGATGCCCCCGCAAGCCGGTGCTTGCGGGGGCATCGTGCTGGGCATCCGCTCACGGGGCGGCCCGGCCGCCCCGGCACGACCTCACCGACGAAGGGGGACCGCCGTGGGAAAGCACGGTGACGGCAAGGGCGGCGCGGAGGGCGACCGGCAGCAGAGCCCGAAGGAGTCCGACGGCCAGTGGACCAAGCCGGTGACCGACCCGCCGAAGAAGAAGTAGGGGGCGGCGCCATGTCCTCGCCGGACCGGCTGCTGGAAATCCTCCGCAACAAGGGCGCCCTGACGCCGGAGTGGGCCCCGGCCGTCGCCGCGGTCGACCGCGCCCACTTCGTGCCGGACACCTTCGAGGTGGGCGACCGCACCGTCTCCCGCTCCGCGAACGAGGCGGAGTGGCGGCGGATGGTCTACGCCGACCTGCCGCTGATCACCCAGCACAACGACGGCCGGGCCGTGGCGGGCCAGGTCACCTTCCCGACGTGCTCGACGTCCATGCCCTCCCTCATGCTGGCCATGGCCGCCGTCGTCCGGGACGGCGACGCCGTACTGGAGATCGGCACCGGCACCGGCTACCACGCCGCCTGGCTCGCACACCGGCTCGGCGAGGACCGCACGACCAGCATCGAGACCGACAAGACACTCCACGACATCGCCCGCGGCAATCTGCAGCGGGCCGGCCTGCACCCGCATCTGGTCTGCGGCGACGGCCTGGCCGGGGTACCCGAGCGGGCGCCCTTCGACCGCACCCTCGCCACCTGCACGGTCCGCGACATCCCCTACGCCTGGGTGGCACAGACCGCACCGGGCGGCACGATCCTCACCCCGTGGGGCTCCTCGTTCCACTCCTACTCGTTCGCCACCCTCACCGTCCGGAACGGCCGGGCCACCGGCGGCTTCTCCGGCCGCCCCGCCTTCATGTGGGCCCGTCAGCAGCGCCGCTCCTACGGCCGCATCCGTGACTGGTACCACGGCGAGGAGGGCGACCGCGCGACGACCACCCTCGACCCCCGCGTCCTGGAGGAGAACCCGGACGCCCGCTTCGCCGTCGGCCTCCGCGTACGCGACGCCTGGCCCCTGCTGTGCCCCGCCGACGACGGCAGCGACGAAGCCACCTACTGGCTCTTCGACGACGCCCGCGCCTCCTGGGCCACCGCCGAATACGTCCCCGGCCACACCACCTACGAGACCGAACAACACGGCCCCCGCCGCCTCTGGGACGAGGTCGAATCCGCCTACCACGCCTGGACCACAGCGGGCAGCCCCACGAGAGACCGCTACCGCATCACGGTCACTCCCGAGGGGCAGACGGTGTCTTTGTGACGGCCCGTCCCGGTGACGTGCCGGGACGGGCCGAACTGTGCGTCTATCCCTGGTGCTTGAGGGTGGCGACGAACTCGGTCCAGGCTTCTGCCGGGATGAGGAGTGCGGGGCCGTGGGGGTCCTTGCTGTCGCGGACGGGGACGAGGCCGGGGAAGTCGTCGGCGATCTCGACGCAGCTCCCGCCGTTGGGGTTGCTGTAGCTGCTCTTGCGCCAGCGGGCTGCGCTCAGCTCGGGGATGTGTCGCATGGCGTGTGGTCCTCCAATACCTTCCGGATCAGCTCTGCCGACTCCGCCAGTGAGAGCGAGTTCGCGCGCAGCACTTCGTACTTGCGCCGCCACTTCTTCACGGCTTCCGGATCTTCGTAGAGGCGCGCGGTCTCATTGCCCTCTTCGTAGGCCACGGACGACCCGTCGGGAAGCGTCAGCAGATTCAGAGCGCCGCCCATCAGCGGGTGAAGACCCGAACTGAACGGCATCACCTGGACCTTACTGTCTGGAGTATCCACCTGTTCGAGTAGCCGAGCCAGTTGTTTATACGTGCACTCGCCGCTGCCCATCTGCCGCCGGAGCACGGCCTCGTCGAGGATGGCCCACCGGTACGGCGGTGCGTCCGAGAGCAGTCGATCCTGGCGGGACATCCGGGCGTTGACGCGCTGCTCAACCTGTTCCTCGGAGGGGTCGTCGAGGGAACTCACGAAGGCATGCGCATACCCCCTGGTCTGCAACAACCCAGGTACTGCCTGCGGTTCATACACCTCGATCACCTCCGCGCGGGCCTCGAAGTCCATGAAGCGCCGGTACTGGTCCGGGTGCGCCTCCCGCTTCGCCAGCTCGTACAGGCCGTGGAAGTACTTCTCGGTGCCGAAGGCCGCGTCGAGGGTGGCGGGGAGTTCCGGTGGGGGCATCAGCTCCGCGGTCTCGACGCGGGCCAGGGTGCTCTTGCTGAAGTTGACGACGTCCGCGAGCTGCACCAGGGAGAGCTTGGCGCGTTCGCGGTGGCGGCGTTGTTCGGAGCCGAAGTAGTGGCGGGCGGAGAGGTAGGGGGTCAGTTCCTTCGAGGTGAACTTCATGTGCGTCAGCTCTCGGTCGTCCCGGCTCAACAGGGGGACGGAACACCCGCGTTGAGGCCATGTCCCACAGGGTCGCGATGGCGATACACACGGTAGTGAGGACGGTCGACGCGAAGGAAGTGAGTCAGATGTTCGAGGGTTCGCCGCCCCGGCTGCTGCCGTGGACCAGGCCGGACGGCGCTCCGTGCTACCTGAGCACGGACGACCCCGACAGCCACCTCTCCGTCCTGGCCGACACGGTCGAGAGCGAGCTGCTCGCGGCGGCCGAGACCCTGCTGGACGACACCCCGCCCCCGCCCGCCCCGGCGGCCGTGGACCCCCAGGAGCTGTGGCGGCTGGCCACCGGACTCCGCGAGGCGCTGCGGGCGGTGTTACGGATCGCCGTCAGCCGGGGCGACCGGCTGCCGGAGCCGTGCGACCACGCGGAGACCAGACTGTGCGAGGGCCGGACCTGCTGCCGCGCCTGTCGCCGGCAGATCTATCTGTGAGGGGCGAGAGCGGCCGGCTGCCCAGCGGGGCGGGCCGACCCGTGAGACCTCCCAAGCCGCCCGCCCACCTGCCCGTGTCCTCCTACAGCGCCAGCTCGTAGACGAGCACCTCGTGCGTCGCCCGGTAGCCGAGGCTGTCATTGACGCGCCTCATGGGGGCGTTGCTGTCGGCGGTGTCCGTGTTGAGGCCGTCGAGGTCCGGGTGGTCCTGCCGGACCCGTCGGATGGACTCGGCCTTCATCCAGCGGCCGAGACCGTGCCCCCGGTGCTCGGGCAGCACGCCGGTGCCGTAGTGCTGGGCGTCGCCCGTGCCGGTACCGGGGACGACCAGTTCGGTGAACCCGGCGACCGAGTCGTCCGAGGTGTCGAGGGCGACGACGGTGTACAGCAGATCGCCGCGTTCCTCGATGATCCGGGCCGCCGCCCTGACCCGTTCGACGTCCCAGGGCACCGTGCCGTGATCGGCCTGGCCCATGGGCATGTCGTCCATGGCCCGGCGCGAGGCGGCGAAGGTCCGGGCGAGGTGGCCGGGCACCACGCCCTGCCAGGACTCCAGCCGGTAGCCGGGACGGGGCTTCTCGACCGTCTCGCCGAGGGCAGTGGGGTCCGACTCGGCCAGCGCCAGCCGGGCACAGATCAGCGTGAGGACCTTCCGGAAGCCCTGGGCGGTCAGGAACGCCTCCCCAGGGGAACCCGCCCCGACCTGGGCGGCGAGGCAGCGCCTGCCGTCCTTCCGGGCCGCGGCGACCGCCGCGTCGAGCAGCCGCAGACCGACGCCCTTGCGCCGCTCGGCGGGGTGGACGCGGAGGTCGAGTTCGGCCCGGTGCGCCTGTCCCGCGTGGGTGAGCAGCCGCAGGAAGGCCGAGCCGACGGGTACCGCGTCGGCGTCGGCCGCCAGCCAGGCCAGGCGCCGGCTGGACAGCGCGGGGCTGGGGTCGGTCAGTGGGGTGAGGTGAAGCGACAAGGTGTCTCCGTCGTGAGGAGGTGGCAGAGGTGAGTACGCGAGACCAACTGCTGAGCACTGCTGCGCATGTGCTGCACACCTCCTTGGCGACGGACGCCGTCCTTGACGACGGATGCCGTCCCGGGAACGCCGGACGGCCGGGGGAACGTACCGGCACCGCCGAGCCTGCGGCAAGCGGTTATCCGGGGCGCACGCCCGCGCCGTACGCATTCGGCGGTGCACCTCTCGCCGATCACCGGGAGTGCTGGTTTCGTGGCGTGTGCTGCCGGACCGACGAAAGGTGAGCGAGCGTGCCGTCCGTTCTGGCCCGCGGGGCCGCCCCCGCTACCGCTGCCGGGCTCGCCCTGGCCCTGGCTCTCGCGGCCGCGCCGCCCGCCACCGCGGCCACGGGCGACGTCCGGGTACGCGTCGGCGTCACCGGCGGCCCCTACACCGCCAGCGTGGGACTCGTCATCACGGGCCCGCGCACCGTCTTCGGCGGCTTCTACTGCGCCGCCGACGGCCTCTCCGCGACACCGCTCACCGCCCTGGTGGACGCCAACGCGCAGTACGGCCTCGGCGGCGTACAGGCGCGCTGGGACGCCGCCACCCAGGACTTCGTCGTCACGTCGATCCATGGCGATGCCGCGGACGACAAGAAGAAGTGGAACGCCTACGTCAACGAGAAGAAGATCACGGCCGGCCCCTGCCACACCGCGATCAAGGGCGGCGACAAAATCCGCTGGACCCTAGAGGCCGCAACGACCTGACCAGCACCCCACAGCAAGCCCACGACGCCCGCCCCCACCCACCCGCACTCACTCCCCCAACGGGAGGGGACGGGCCGGAGGGGCCGGTGTGTGGGGCGTAAAGCGAAGCAGTCCCACACACCGGCCCCGGAGGCCCGTCACCGCACCCACAACCCACCTGCCCGCCGCAGGCGCCACGGCGAGGAACAGGCAAGCATCACCCGCGCCCACGCCCCGCGCAGCGGACCCGAAACGGCGCGAGGCCCCACGGCGGAAAAGCCGAAAACGTACGACTACGGCAACGCCAGCATCCGCTCAAGCGCCAGCTTCGCGAAGCTCTCCGTCTCCGCGTCGACCTCGATCCGGTTGATCACCTTGCCCGAGGCCAGCGACTCCAGCGCCCACACCAGGTGCGGCAGGTCGATCCGGTTCATCGTCGAGCAGAAGCAGACCGTCTTGTCGAGGAAGACGATCTCCTTGTCCTCGTCGGCGAAACGGTTGGCCAGCCGGCGGACCAGGTTCAGCTCGGTGCCGATGGCCCACTTCGAGCCGCGCGGGGCGGCCTCCAGGGCCTTGATGATGTACTCCGTCGACCCGACGTAGTCCGCCGCCGCCACGACCTCGTGCTTGCACTCGGGGTGGACCAGCACGTTCACGTCGGGGATGCGCGCGCGCACGTCGTTCACCGAGTCGAGCGAGAACCGGCCGTGCACCGAGCAGTGGCCGCGCCACAGGATCATCTTGGCGGCCCGCAGCTCCTCGGCGGTCAGCCCGCCGTTCGGCTTGTGCGGGTTGTAGAGCACGCAGTCGTCCAGGGACATGCCCAGGTCACGGACGGCGGTGTTGCGGCCCAGGTGCTGGTCCGGCAGGAAGAGGACCTTCTCGCCCTGCTCGAAGGCCCAGTCCAGGGCCCGCTTGGCGTTGGAGGAGGTGCAGATCGTGCCGCCGTGCTTGCCGGTGAAGGCCTTGATGTCGGCGGAGGAGTTCATGTACGAGACCGGTACGACCTGTTCGGCGACACCGGCCTCGGTGAGCACGTCCCAGCACTCGGCGACCTGCTCGGCGGTGGCCATGTCGGCCATCGAGCAGCCGGCGGCCAGGTCGGGGAGGATGACCTGCTGGTCGTCGCCGGTGAGGATGTCGGCGGACTCCGCCATGAAGTGCACACCGCAGAAGACGATGTACTCGGCGTCCGGCCGGGCGGCGGCGTCCCGCGCGAGCTTGAACGAGTCGCCGGTCACATCGGCGAACTCGATGACCTCGTCGCGCTGGTAGTGGTGCCCCAGGACGAAGACCTTGTCCCCGAGCTTCGCCTTGGCCGCGCGGGCGCGCTCGACGAGGTCGGGGTCCGACGGGGCCGGCAGATCGCCGGGGCACTCCACGCCGCGCTCGCTCTTCGGGTCGGCCTCGCGGCCGAGGAGGAGCAGCGCCAGCGGGGTCGGCTGGACGTCCAGGGGCTGGGCGGTGGTCACAACACGCACCCTCTCTTTTCTGCGGGCGGCTCTTGGTACAGCCTTTTCGTCTATTTGACGCTATCTATCATAGCCGCTTCACGTCACTTTGACGATGGCCATAGTGTCGATGTGACGCATCAGCACCGCCATGTGCGGTCGGCCACCTGTTCCCGGCGGCCGGTGTGCGAGCATGAGGAGAGAACGATTAGGAGAGGCCGCTCCCGGCGGTGTCCGGACGGCTTCTCGACGAATTGCGCCCAGCCGGAATTTATCCGGGACGTCCCCGGTTGCAGCTGGTTGCAACCGATGACAAGCGGTCCGTACAACCCGGGAGAGATCTAGATGAGCGTTCAGGACGAGACCACCGTCAGCGACGGCATCATCCTGTCCGACGCGGCCGCGTCGAAGGTCAAGGGCCTTCTGGAGCAGGAAGGCCGGGACGACCTCGCGCTGCGGGTGGCCGTTCAGCCCGGCGGCTGCTCCGGACTGCGCTACCAGCTCTTCTTCGACGAGCGCTCGCTCGACGGCGACGTGGTCAAGGACTTCGACGGTGTCAAGGTCGTCACCGACCGGATGAGCGCCCCCTACCTGGGCGGCGCCTCCATCGACTTCGTCGACACCATCGAGAAGCAGGGCTTCACGATCGACAACCCGAACGCCACCGGCTCCTGCGCCTGCGGCGACTCCTTCAGCTAAGGAGTACGGGACGTACACAGCCGAAAGCGGCGCCCCCCGGCCGGGGAGCGCCGCTTTCGTCCTGTCCGGCAGGCGCCGGGTCCGTCTCCGCCGGTCCGGCCCGGCGGCTTCCGCGAGACCCGTTACCGCTTCGGCACGGAGTCGCCGCTCGACTCATCGACCACCTTCCGGCCGTCCAGCGGCTTCTCCAGCGTCACGGTCTTGGTGAACTCCTTGGCGATCTTCACGCAGACCTGGCCGGGCTTCTTGTCCTTGCCGACGACCTTGGTCTTCACGGTCGTGTCCGACTCCTCGGCGCTCGCCGTGTAGACGCTGCACACCCCGCCCCAGAAGTGCAGGGTCAGCTTCCTGCCGCCGTCGCCCACGTCGTACGACTCCAGGGACATCGCCCCGGGCTTCCCGGACGGCTTGTGCGGCGACTGCCCCGGGCTCTGCGACCCGCCGCCCTTACGGGCCAGGTACTTCGGGTTCACCGCGGGGTGCGCGATCGTCGAGGTGGCGTCCGGGCCGCTGCCCGCGCCCGGCTGGCGCACCTTGTACAGCCACGACGGCACCAGCGCCTGCCCGCCGTCCACGGTCTGCACGGAGAGCCCGAAGACCGCGCCGGTCACCTCGGCCGGCTTCTGCCCCTTCGTCGGGTCCGGCTCACACGGCGCGATCCCGCCGTCCTTGCCGTCCTTGCCGCTCTTCCCGTCGGGCGGCGAGGGGCAGCCGGCCGGCTTGCGGCCGTCGCCCGAGTTCAGCCGCTCCAGCGTCTTGTCGGCGCTCAGCACCGGGTACTCCGCGCCCTTGACCGGGTTCGCCAGCTGGCCGCTGCCGCCGACCACCTGGCCGTCCGAGCCGACCTGGAGATCGCTCTGCCAGCCGTACGTCGGCAGCCCGCCGAGCACCGGGTTCGCGGTGACGATCCGGACCGCGCCGGACAGCCCGCCCGCGTCCAGCCGGGCGTCCTTCTGGCCGAGCGCCGCCAGCACCGGCCGCACCGCCTTCTTGGCCTTCTCCGGCGACACCGCGCCCTTGCCGCTGCTGTCGTCCTCGGTGGTGACGTCCCCGCCGCCGCGGTACGACGGACAGCCGGGACGGTTCGACGGCGTACCGCCGCCGGCCCCGCTCTGCCCCTTGTCGCCCTTCGGGGAGGCGGGCAGCGCACAGTTCGTCCCGCCCGGGGTGCCGTACTGCGAGTACGTCCACGCGCCCGAGCCGGTCTTGCTCACCTGCAGCACGGGGCCACGGGCGTCCTTCGTCCCGCCGACCTTCCAGCTGGTCCCCTCGGAGTGGACCTTTCCGGACAGATCCAGCGCCTGCGCCAGCCGTTCGACCGACTGCCGGCTGATCTCGCCCTTGGGGCGGTACACCGGCGCGGACTCCGGGCCGCCGGGCAGCTTCTGCACCGCCCGGTACTTCGCGCCCTGCGGATTGGGCTCACCGGCCGCGATCGAGCCGCCGCCGGTGTAACCGTCGAGCGCGAGCGGCGGCGGGTCGCCCGCGGCGCCCGCGCCGGAGCTCTCGTCGCTGGACGCGGACGAGGCCCAGTACGCCGCGCCGCCCCCGGCCAGCAGCACCGCGGCAGCCATCGAGGCGACCACCAACGGGGTGCGCCGCCTGCGCTCCTTGGGGTTCGGGGTGTCGGTGCTGTCCTCGGTGTTCACCGCATCGCTCCTTCGGCTCCGCTGAACATCTGACGTGCCATCCTCCATGAGGTGGACGTCGATGGGACGGAGCGGGGGCGTACACGGTTCCCCCGGGGTGCGCGGCGGCCGCCGCCGGGTGGGGTGTCAGTCGCCGTACTCGGACATTCCGTCCACGAGTGCGGCGGCGGAGGAGGGGACCTGGACCCCGTGCAGATCGGCGGCCCGCCCCGGCGCGGGCGCGGCCGCCCGGCCGGCGGTCCAGCGGCCCGCCATCCGTGCGCAGTCGCCGCGCAGCTCGTCGAGCGACTCCGGGTCCTGGCGGACGGGGGAGGCGTCGTGGTGCGGTGTGACGGCTTTCACAGGTTTGGTCATAGGGGCACCGTACGCAGCCGAGTATCGAGGAGAAAGACCTACTATCGGGTAGTTTCTGTGGTTTCAAGTGTCCGGGATGGCCGGGTGGTACGCGACCTCGCGGGGTAGCGTTTCTCTACGTCCGCCCGTCCCTCCGCCTTCCGCAGGAGCAGACCCGTCGTGCGTATCGCAGTCACCGGCTCCATCGCCACCGACCACCTGATGACCTTCCCCGGCCGCTTCGCCGATCAGCTGGTCGCCGACCAGCTGCATACGATCTCCCTCTCGTTCCTGGTCGACCAGCTCGAGGTCCGCCGCGGCGGCGTCGCCGCCAACATCTCCTTCGGCATGGGCCAGCTCGGCACCGCGCCGATCCTGGTCGGTGCCGCCGGCAACGACTTCGAGGAGTACCGCGCCTGGCTCGACCGCCACGGCGTCGACACCCGCTCCGTCCGCATCTCCGAGGTGCTGCACACCGCCCGCTTCGTGTGCACCACCGACGCCGACCACAACCAGCTCGGGTCGTTCTACACCGGCGCGATGAGCGAGGCCCGGCTGATCGAGCTGCAGCACGTGGCCGAGCGGGTCGGCGGCCTCGACCTCGTCCTGATCGGTGCGGACGACCCCGAGGCGATGGTCCGGCACACCGAGGAGTGCCGCAGCCGCGGAATCCCGTTCGCCGCCGACTTCTCCCAGCAGATCGCGCGGATGGACGGCGAGTCCATCCGCACCCTCATGACGGACGCGGCCTACCTCTTCTCCAACGAGTACGAGAAGGGCCTGATCGAGTCCAAGACCGGCTGGACCGACGAGGAGATCCTCGCCAAGGTCGGCACCCGCGTCACCACCCTCGGCTCCAACGGCGTCCGGATCGAGCGGACCGGCGAGCCGGCCATCGAGGTCGGTGTCCCCGAGGAGAACGCCAAGGCCGACCCCACCGGCGTCGGCGACGCCTTCCGCGCCGGCTTCCTCTCCGGCCTGTCCTGGGGCGTCGGCCTGGAGCGCGCCGCGCAGATCGGCTGCATGCTGGCGACGCTGGTCATCGAGACCGTCGGCACCCAGGAGTACGAGCTGCACCGCAGCCACTTCATGGACCGCTTCACCAAGGCCTACGGTCACGAGGCCGCCACCGAGGTCCAGCAGCACCTGCTCTGAGCCGCCCGGTCAGGCGCGGCGCCGCACGACATACGCGGCGCCGCGCTCGGCCGGCCGCTCACCCACGTACTCCTGGTCGCGCATGCTGCACCAGGCGGGGATGTCCTGCCGGGCCGCCTCGTCGTCGGAGAGCACCGTCACCGTCCCGCCGGCCGGCACCTCCCCGATCGCCTTCGCCAGCTCGATGACCGGGAGCGGGCAGCGCTTGCCGAGCGAGTCGACGACCAGGCCGGGCGGCTCGTCGGCCGGGGCGGGGGTGGCCGCCGGGGCCGCGGCCGGGACACCCAGCCGCTCCCGCACCGAGCGCACCACCTCCGGCAGCACCCCCAGGAAGCGCTCCACGTCCGCCTCGTCCGTGCCGTACGGCAGCGAGACCCGTACGTTCCCCTCGGACAGCACGCCCATCGCGCGCAGCACATGGCTCGGCGTCAGCGTGCTGGACGTACAGGACGAACCGGACGACACGGAGAATCCCGCGCGGTCGAGTTCGTGCAGCAGCGCCTCGCCGTCGACATAGAGGCAGGAGAAGGTGACGAGGTGGGGGAGGCGGCGCACCGGATCGCCGACCACCTCCACATCCGGGACCAGCTCCGGCACCCGGGTCCGGACGCGGTCCACCAGCCGCCGCAGCCGCGCCGCCTCGTCCGTGGTCCCCGGGTCCGCCCGCAGTGCGCGCAGGGACGCCGCGGCGGCCACGATCGCCGGGATGTTCTCGAACCCCGGGCTGCGGCCCGCCTCCCGCTCGTCGTGCGGCCCCTGGGGCGCGAACCGGGTCCCCTTGCGGACCGCGAGCAGCCCCACGCCGGGCGGGCCGCCCCACTTGTGGGCGCTCGCCGTCAGCAGCGACCAGCCGCCGGGCACCGGCCCCCAGGGCAGCGACTGCGCGGCGTCCACCAGAAGGGGCACACCCGCCTCCCGGCAGAGCGCGGCCACCTCCTCGACCGGCTGTTCGGTTCCCACCTCGTGATTGGCGGACTGCAGACAGACCAGCGCGGTGTCCGGGGTCAGCCCCGCCGCGACGTCCGCGGCCCGCACCCGGCCCGTACGGTCCACCGCCAGCTCCGTACGGCTGCCGCCGGCCGCCTCATGGACCTCGGCGGCGTGCAGGACGGCGGAGTGCTCGACGGCGGAGTGCAGCAGCCGGCGGCCGGCCCGCCGCCGGGCCGCCAGCGCGCCCGAGACTCCCGAGTGCACCGCCCGCGTCCCCGAAGGGGTGAAAACCAGCTCGTCCGGGCGGCAGCCCACGGCCTCGGCCGCGGCCTCCCGCGCCGCGTCCAGCAGCAGCCGGCCGCGCCGCCCCTCGCGGTAGAGGCGGGCCGGGTCGGCCCAGCCTTCGTCCAGCGAGGCGAGCAGGGCCTCACGGGCGACGGGATGCAGGGGGGCGGCGGACGCCGCGTCGAAGTAGGGCACGTACGAGACGTTAGTCCCCTCCGTTTCCCGGCGGGAGGTGCTCCGGTCCGCAGCCGGGAGCCCCTCGGGTCCCGTGGCGGGCGGGGCCGGGAGGCGCCGGCCGGGGGAGTGGCGCCGCCCGTGCCGGGCGCGGCGTCAGATGCCTGGTGAAAGCGGGTAATCGGGGCTTCGGAGGGCACCGCCCGGGGGCCCTGGCCACCCCTTAGGGGTGCGACGCGGCGCGTTGGGCACCCTCCCCGCGCGACCCCAAATAGCGTCCAGTAGGGTTTGGTCCGCATAAACATCCAAACCCCTGCCCGCGCCAGGGCCGGCGACCGACCAGCGAGACGGCCGCAGCCGGTCTCGCGGGCGAGACTCTCGGGAAGGCGCTACGTGAGTCCCAACGGCTCCGACCGCTCGTCGCGGCGCCCGATGCGGCGGAAGCTGCCGCAGGTGCTTGCTGCGGGCCTGGTCCTGGCGACCGCGACTGGTTGCACATATAAGGACTTCCCCCGCCTCGGCATGCCAACGCCCGTCACCGACGAGGCGCCGCGGATCCTCTCTCTTTGGCAGGGCTCCTGGGCCGCCGCCCTCGCAACGGGCGTGCTGGTGTGGGGCCTGATCATCTGGAGCGTGATCTTCCACCGCCGCAGCAGGACCAAGGTGGAGGTCCCCGCGCAGACCCGGTACAACATGCCGATCGAGGCGTTGTACACGATCGTGCCGTTCATCATCATCGCGGTGCTGTTCTACTTCACCGCACGTGATGAGAGCGCACTCCTCAAGACTTCGAAGAAGCCGGACCACGTCGTGAACGTGGTCGGCTTCCAGTGGAGCTGGGCGTTCAACTACCTGGAGAACGTGGACGGCGACAAGTCGACCTCGGCCATGAACTCCAGCGCACTCGACGCGATCCCGGACAAGTGGAAGAAGACCGCGCCGGCCGGTGCCGACGGTGTCTACGACACGGGCACCCCGGGCACGCGGAACCCGCAGACCGGCAACCCCGGTCCGACCCTGTGGCTGCCGAAGGGCGAGACGGTTCAGTTCGTGCTGACCTCTCGTGACGTCATCCACTCCTTCTGGGTGGTGCCGTTCCTGATGAAGCAGGACGTCATCCCGGGCCACACCAACGTCTTCGAGGTGACTCCGAACAAGGAGGGCACCTTCATGGGCAAGTGCGCCGAGCTCTGCGGTGTCGACCACTCCCGGATGCTCTTCAACGTCAAGGTCGTCTCCCCCGAGCGGTACCGGGAGCACCTGAAGGACCTGGCGAAGAAGGGCCAGACCGGATACCTGCCGTCGGGCATCGAGCAGACGGATCACGCCAGGAATGCGGAGACCAAGAACCAGTGAGCATCCTCAACGAACCTCAGGGTGCCGCCGCCGATACGGCTCCGGCAGCACCGCCCGTACGCAAGAAGCAACCCGGCATCGCTGTCGTGAAGTGGCTGACGACCACTGACCACAAGACCATCGGCACGATGTACCTGGTCACGTCGTTCGCGTTCTTCTGCGTCGGCGGCCTGATGGCGCTGCTGATGCGCGCCGAGCTGGCCCGTCCCGGCACGCAGATCATGTCGAACGAGCAGTTCAACCAGGCGTTCACGATGCACGGCACGATCATGCTGCTGATGTTCGCGACGCCGCTGTTCGCCGGATTCGCGAACTGGATCATGCCGCTGCAGATCGGCGCGCCCGACGTGGCGTTCCCGCGGCTGAACATGTTCGCCTACTGGCTCTACCTCTTCGGCTCCCTGATCGCGGTGGCCGGCTTCCTCACCCCGCAGGGTGCGGCGGACTTCGGCTGGTTCGCGTACTCGCCGCTCTCGGACGCGGTGCGTTCGCCGGGCGTCGGCGCCGACATGTGGATCATGGGTCTGGCCTTCTCCGGCTTCGGCACGATCCTCGGTTCGGTCAACTTCATCACGACGATCATCTGCATGCGGGCGCCTGGCATGACGATGTTCCGGATGCCGATCTTCAC
>NZ_JBSFJF010000066.1:0-37431 GCF_053597915.1 Streptomyces sp. NPDC001219
TCGCCCGAAGGGCGGCCCCGCGGCGTCTGGTGCGTGCGATCGCAAGGCGGAGGGTCGCCCCGATACTGGGTGTATCGGGGTGAACCCGACAACGCAGCGAGTGTGCGTGCCAGGCGCCGCGGGGCAGGCGGGAGTTTGACGACAGGTCCTAGGAAGGGAAGCGGTTCAGCCCGCCACCACCTGCACGATCTCGCGCGGGCGGGCTTCGCGCTCGTCGTAGGCGACATCCAGCTCTGCCGCCTCGACGGCGGCCATGGACGCGGCGGCGGCCTCCTCGGACGCCCACTGCACCATGGAGATCACCGCGTCCGCCGACAACCAGCAGTCGGCCGACAGACATCCCGGTGTCCGCAGCATCACCTCGCGGACGCGGTGGACGCGGGCGATGAACTCCTCGCGGTGCGCGGCGTGCGGATAGTGACTGGCTATCATTCCGACCTTCATGATGCTCTCCTTGAGCGTTGGTGATTGACGGGTCTTGCCGAGGGGCGCCGGCCGGGTCCTGAGCCGGGGATGCCGGCCCCGGCCCGGCCCGGCCCGGCCCGGCCCGGCCCGGGCCGGTCATCCAGCGGGTACGTTGTCGGCCCGGTTCTGCCAGGCGCGTCCGATCAGGCGCATCAGCGCCGGGTCCACGAGGAGATGCCGGAACGGCCTGATCACGGCCATGTAGGCCGCGCCGAACCGGCCGTTCGGCTTCACCAAGACGGCCATCTGCCCCCGGTCCCACCCGAGCAGCCGTCCGAGCTTCCAGCGGAGCGCGAAGAGTCCGCGGGTGGCACCGGAGAACCGCCCGTCGCCGGAGGTCATCTGCCGTACGAGGCGCGGCAGGTCGTCAGGGCCGCCGGGCGTCGGCAGCGCCCAGACGTCCGCCAGCCGGAAGTCGGAGGCGAGGGCGTGGATCAGCCAGGGACGGGCGGTGTGCGCGCTGTTGGGCAGTCTCATCGGTGGACCGCCCTCGGTTCGGCGCCGCGCGGCCCGTGGGCCGACCGCTGCCTCCGCTTGTCCCACTCGGCCATCAGGCCGAACAGGGCGAACCTGTCGAGCACCGGCTGGCCGGGGTGGATCTCGCGGTAGCGCCGGTAGATGTTGACCACGACCCGTTCGGCGTCCAGCCACCCGCCGTACTCGGCCAGATCGACCCCGAACGCCGCCTCCTGGAAGTCCAGGCCCTTGGCGTACGCGGCGTCGGCCTGCTCGATGACATGGCCGAAGTAGTCGCGGACGGCGCGGATTCCGGTGGCGTCCGTCACCGGGCCGTGGCCCGGCACCACCGTGGACGCGCCGAGGCCCAGCATCGTGTCGCAGGCGGCGGTCCAGTTGGCGAGCGGGCCGCTCCAGACGATCGGGGTGCACCCGACGAACAACAGGTCGCCCGCGAAGAGCACCCCCGCGTCCGGAAGGTGCACGACCGTGTCGGCCTCGGTGTGGGCGGGCCCGAGGTTCAGCAGCCGCACCTCGCGGCCGCCCACATCGAGGGTGAGCCGCCGCTCGAAGGTCCGGTCGGGAGTGCGCAGCCGGATACCGCCGAAGTCGAACGCCCCGAAGCGGTCGCGCAGATAGGGGGTGAGCGTCGGCCCGAGGTCCATGACCTGGAGAGCGGCGGTCAGTTCGGGTGCCATCTCGGCGCGCATCTCGTGCGCCGTCCCCTCCGCGGTGATGACACACGCCGAGCCGGGGAGCAGCTGGCCGCCGTGGGTGTGGTCGCCGTTGGCGTGGGTGAGCACCGCATGGCTCAGCGGGTGCCGGTCCGTGACCGGCCGCATGCCGGACAGCATCTCGGCGGTGAGCGGCAGATCGTAGACCGTGTCGACGAGCAGGGAGGCGCCGTCGCCCGCGACGAGCCCCGCGTTGCTCCGGCCGTACCCGCCGTCGGGCAGCAGCCACGCCCAGACACCGTCACCGACCTGGTGCAGCCCCTTGGTGTACGGCACGGCGGAGGCGGCTCGGTTGACCCGCGGCCGACGGGGCTGCGCGGCCGGGTCGGGCCGGGCGGCGAGCGGCGGGGGAGGGGCACTGGCCCGTACGGTCTGCCGTACCTCCCCCAGCCCCTCGGCGCGCAGCGACACCACATCGCCGTCCTTGAGCCAGCCGCGGAACGCCGCGAGGTCCCCGACGTCGAGGTGTTCGAGCAGACAGCAGCCGGGAACGGTGCCCGAACCGAACACCTCTCCCGGCTGGATCTCCACTCCCCGGGACGCGTAGGAGATGACCTCACCGAACGACCAGTCCATGGAGTCGGTACGGCCCGCCCCGACCAACTCCCCGTTGACCTCGGCCCGCACCGCGACCGCGAGCCCGCCGTCCGGGCCGAAGGGCAGCTCGTCGGGCGTGACCAGCCACGGCCCGAGCGTGGACGCGCCGTCCTTGCCCTTCGCCTGGCCGATCCTGAGCTGGCTCTCCAGGCCCTGGAGATCGCGGGCGCTCCAGTCGCAGAAGAGGGTGTAGCCGGCGATATGGCCAGTGGCCTGTCCGGGCGTCAGGTCGCGGCCGGCTGTGCCGATCACCGCGGCGATCTCCAGCTCGAAGTCGAACCAGGCGCTGCCGGGCGAGATGGCGACCTCGTCGTAGGGGCCGACCACGGTGGCGGGGTTGGCGAAGTAGAAGGCCGGGATCTGGTACCAGGCCGGCTCCAGCGCTTCGGTGTCGCCGACGGCCTTGCGGCAGGCGCGCATGTGGTCGAGGAAGCACAGGCAGTCCCGGATGGACGGTGGCCTGGGGATCGGGGCTTTCAGTGTGACGTCGGCGAGCGCGACGACCTCGGCGGGCTCGGCGAGTGCGCGCTCGCCCGTCGGCCGCAGTGCGGGGCCGAGCAGGCCGAGCAGGGATGTGCCGTCCGGTAACGCGTGGATCAGGTCGCCGTGGAGGACGCCCGCCCGGTCGCCGTCGGCCGAGGCATAGGTGACGAAGCGCAAACCAACCTCCCGGAGTCTATGTTGGCCAGCATAGAATATTATGGCCAGCATAGAGGAGGTGGCGTGACCACGCGACGAGAGCGGACCAGTCAGGAGAGCAGCGGGCTGATCCTCCGGGCGGCGGCCGAGCTGTTCGCGGAGAAGGGCTATCGGCAGACCACGTTCGCCGATGTGGCCGAGCGGTCCGGCATCAGCCGGGGATCGATCCCCTGGCACTTCGGCAGCAAGGAAGGCCTCCTGCTGGCCGTCCTCGAACGCTCGGTGGACCTGATCCGCACTGAACTCGGCGACGCACCAACGGAGTTGACGGGACCGAAGGAGGTGGAGGCGGGATACGACCGCCTGATGCGGGGCGCCGAGGCCCTGTTCGCCCAGCCCACCACCAAGCTCTTCGTCACGCTCCTGGTGGAGGCCCTGGAACCGGGCTCGCCGATCCACGGCCGCTACGTCGAGATCCACCACACTCTGCGCGACCACTGCCGGCAATGGCTGGCGCGACTGCCGCTCCCGCCCGGCCTGTCCGCCGAGACGCTGGCCGTCACCCTCATCGGCGCCGGAATCGGCATCCACCAGCAGTGGCTCCTGGCACCCGACCGGGTCGACCCCGGGCAGGCGTTGGCCGCGCTGCGCACACTGGTGGTGGGGGCGCTGCGCACGGCCGGAGAGTGAGCGCGGACCACAGGGTCAGCGGAGCGTGTAGCCGCCGTCCGGATACAGGGTCGCCCCGGTCGTGAAGCCATTGGTGAAGAGGAACAACACGGTCTGGGCGACCTCGTCCTCCGTGCCGAGCCGGCCAAGCACGGTGTCCCTGCGGTACTGGGCGAACGCCGCCTCCCGGTCCCGCTCCGGGCGGTGAGCCCAGAGGTTTCCGTCGATGGTGCCGGGCGACACGACGTTGACCCGGACCGGCGCCAGCTCCACGGCCAGCCCCCGGCCCAGCCCCTCGATCGCGGAGTTGCACGCCGCGTAGGCAGGCGCCGCGACCGGCGGACGGGCACCCGCCGCGCCCGACATCAGCACGACGGAGCCGTCCTCCGCCAGCTTGGGCAAGGCGGCCCGGACCGCGTGGTACTGCCCCCAGAACTTGGAGACGAAGGGGCTTTCGGCGTCCTCGTCACTCAACTCCCGCATCGGCCCGACCCGGTACGAGGCCGCGGAGGTGAAGAGGTGGTCAACACGGTCGAGTTCCGCGAAGAACGAGGTGAGCGAGGAACGGTCCGTGGTGTCCACCGGCCGCCAGCTCGCCCGACAGCCGAGTTCCGCCGCGGCGGCGGCGAGGCGCTCGGGCGTCCGCCCGCCGAGGACGACCTGGGCGCCGGCCGCGACCGCCTGGTGGGCGACACGTAACCCGATGCCCGAACCGCCACCGATCAGGACCACGGTGCGTCCTTGAAGAGGTCCGGCATCGGGAAAGTCGTGGGGGTGGGAAGGCAGTTCGGTCATGGTCGGCTCCGTGGGGGTGTGGGGCTTCGCGGACAGCTCTCTTTCCCCACACCGCAGCGCGTCGGTCGATCAAGGTATTCCCGCCCGGTTCCGGACGCCCTCGCCCACCGACTGACTGATGTTCACGAAAAGTCCACGCGGATGTACAACCCTTCACATCCTTCCGAGGTCTGGTCACCGGAGTCAGCGGACTCCAGACCGATTCGGGTCCCGTCGACCGTGTCCCACGCCGCGGGGCCCCTTCCCTTTCGAGGAATACATGCGAACTCGAGCCACTGTTGCCGCACTGTCCGGCGCCCTGGCCCTCTCCGCTCTCACCGTCCCGGCCGCCCAGGCCGCGGACGCCCCGGGTGCCCGCGCCGCCAAGGCGCAGCTCTCGCCGTTCGTCGCGAAGTCCCCCGCCAAGGCCGAGGCGGACAAGGCGCAGGGCGACACCAAGATCACGAACGTCACCGTCAACGGCGGCAAGGACATAGTCGTCGGCACCAGCCTGAAGAAGACGTACACCGTCTCCGTGACCGCCACCGACCCGGCCGGCATCTACGACGGCTATGCGTTCCTGTGGCACGGCACCGACCTCAAGAACGGTGTCGACGGCGCCATGACGCCGGGCGTCGACCACGGCACCTGCAAGTCGGTCAACGCCACCACCTCCACCTGCTCGGTCACTCTCGTCGCCGACCCGAAGACCACCGTCTACGGGAACATCCTCGCCGGCCGGTGGCATGTCTTCGCCTCCGCTGTGGGCAAGGACGGCGACTCCTCCATCAAGGACAGCTACAAGTCCTCCTGGGTCAAGCGGGCCGCCCAGCTGACCACCAACGCCGCACCGGAGCCCGTGGCCAAGGGCAAGACCGTCACGGTCACCGGCGCCCTGAAGCGCGCCAACTGGGACACCGACAAGTACGCGGGCTACACCCAGCAGCCCGTGCAGCTGCAGTTCCGCAAGAAGGGCGCCGCCGCCTACAGCACCGTCAAGACCGTCAGGTCGGACAGCCGCGGCAACCTCAAGACGACCGTGAAGGCGTCCGTGGACGGCTCCTGGCGCTACGCCTTCGCCGGTACCTCGACGACCTCGTCGGCGAACGCGACGAGCGACTTCCTCGACGTGAAGTAGAAGCGAAGCAGGAAGTGACGTAAGAAGCGGAACACGACGTGAAGTCAGGGGCCCGAGGGGGAACTTCGGCCCCTGACGCGTCAAGCGCCGACCGCCCGGAACGGACGAGCGAACGGTCCGTTCCGGGTGGTCGGCGTGGTCGGCGTGGTCGGCGTGGTCGGTGCGGTCGTACCCCGCCGTCCCGGCCGGGTGCGGCGACGTGGCAGGCGGGGGCTGCGTGCGGTCCGTCTACGGATGCAGCACGACCTTCGTGTAACCCTCGATGCGCTTGTCGAACTTGTCGTAGGCCGACGGGGCCTGGTCCAGGGGCAGTTCATGCGAGACGACGAAGCTCGGCTTCGCCCGGCCCTCGATGATCATGTCGCGCAGCTGCCGGTTGTAGCGCTTCACGTTGCACTGCCCCGTCCCCATCCGGAGGCCCTTCTCGAAGAGCTTGCCGATCGAGACAAGGAGCATGCCCCGCTGGGACTGCTCATCCGGCCCGCCCGGGTCCGCCGGTACGTACAGGCCCGGAACGCCGAGGGCACCCGTGGCCCGCACCGTGTCGACGAGGGAGTTCAGCACGGTCGCCGGTTCCTCGCGCGTCGCGCCGTGCGCCATCGCCTGGTAGCCGACGGCGTCCACGCCCTTGTCCGTGCCGGCGCCCTCCGTCTGGTCCTTGATCTGCCCCACCGGGTCACCCTCGGCGAAGTTGATCGCCACCGCACCGATCTCCTCGGCCTTCGCCAGCCGCTCGGGCACCCGGTCCACGACGAACACCTTGCTCGCACCGCGCAGCAGCGCCGAGTAGGCGGCCATCAGCCCGACCGGCCCGCCGCCGTACACCGCGACGCTCTCCCCGGGGCGTACCTGGGCGAGTTCGCAGCCGTGGTAGCCGGTGGGGAAGATGTCGGCGAGCAGGATGAAGTCGCTCTCGTGCTCGTTTCCCGGTGGCAGCTTCAGGCAGTTGAAGTCGGCGTAGGGCACCCGCAGATATTCGGCCTGGCCGCCCGCCCAGGGTCCCATGGCGACATATCCGTAAGCGCCGCCCGCAAATCCCGGATTGACGGTCTGACAGAACCCGGTGAATCCCTCGACGCAATTCTTGCAGAATCCGCAGGCGACATTGAAGGGCATGACCACCCGGTCGCCCTCCTTGAGGGAGGTGATGCCCTGGCCGAGTTCCTCGATGATTCCCATGTTCTCGTGCCCGAAGACGATGCCTGGCTCGGCCGCTGTGCGTCCCTCGTACATATGCAGGTCAGAGCCGCAGATCGCGGTGGAGGTGACTTTGACGACCGCCTCGTTGGGGTGCTGGATGCGCGGCTTGTCGACATTCTCGACCGCTACCGAGAACGGTCCTTTGTAGACAACGGCTTTCATCTGCTGCCACCTCCCGCTCAGCGAAGAATGCGCATGACTTCCCGCCCCTTTGACGTGACCTATCACTCATGATTCTCCGGTCTGCTGGGCGGGGCAAGCCGCTAATGTGAGGGGAATATCCACTTCGGTATCGCAATGTCGCATCGAGCGGCGCAGTGGTGCACTGAGCGGCGCGGTGTCGCATCGAGCAGTGCGGCGTTGTACTGGGCGATGAAAGAGGGAGGCGGCACGTGGCAGCGCAGCGACTCGGGACCTTGCTCGTCCCGGTACCCGGCCTGTCCGGCACCACCTACCCGCCGGGTACCACGGTCACCGTCCGTGGTCGCGGTGCGACTGTCGATGCCTTTGTGAACGGAGACTGGCTCCCCCTGTCGTGGTGGGAGTTCTCCGACGGCCTCCGCGAGGACATCGCCGACCGCTGACCCGGGCCTCCGCGACCTCGCCGTACAGGCCGCTGACCGCTGACCTGGTACTTCCTGGGGCGACAGCAGCCCTCACAGCCGGGTGATGATCAACGCGATGTCGTCACGGGCGCCGCCGGTGAGACCGAGATGGGCGAGCAGGGCGTCGGCCAGCCGCTCCGGGCTCAGGGCCCGGAAACTGCTGAGGGCCGCCGTCAGCCGGGCGAGTCCGGCGTCGATGTCCTCGTCGCGGCGTTCGATCAGCCCGTCGGTGTACAGCACGAGGGTGTCCCCGGGGGTGTACGCCACCCCGGCCTGCGGGCGGGGAACGTGCTGGGGCCGGGCGCCCAGCGGCGGGTCGGTGGCCTGGTCCAGCAGCTCATGGCTGCCGTCCGCGTGCACCAGGACCGGGGGCGGATGACCCGCGTTGCTGTAGATGATCAGGCGGCTGCGGGGGTCGACCAGCGCCTTGACGGCGGTGGTGTTCAAGGCTCCCTCGACCGACCGGGCGTACAGCCCCAGCACCTCCAGCGCCTGGGCGGGCCGCTCCAGCGCACGGATCGCCGCACTCAGGGCACTGCGGAGCATGCCCATGGCCGCGGCGGCCTCCAGACCGTGGCCGACGACGTCACCGACCGCCACCGCGAAGCGGCCGTCGGGCAGGTCGACCATGTCGTACCAGTCGCCGCACACGTTCAGCGAGCCGGCGGCGGGCAGATAGCGCACCGCCACATCCCGGTGCCGGGCCAGATCGGGTGACTGCAGCATGGCCTCCTGAAGGGTCACAGCCACCTGACGCTCACGGGTGTGGGCCAGGCGCAGCTCCTCGTTCAGCCGCTGGAGCTCGCGCGCCCTGGCGTACAGCTCGGCCTCCAGGGCTTCGCGCTCGGTGAGCTGCCCGGTCGGCCGCTGATCGCGTCCGGCACGGGCCTGGACGAACGCGGTCACGTCCTCGACCCGGTGGATGATCCACGCCACGGACCCGTCCGGCCCCACGAGCGGCGTATTGACCGGCGACCACCAGCGCTCCTCGAACGCCCCGGGCCTGCCCATGAGGGGGATGTCGTACTTCTGCAGAGCCATCGTGTCGGGCTCGTGCGAGGCCAGGACCCGGTGCAGCGAGGCGTTCAGATTCCGTACCCCGTCGGCCTCGGGATCGGCGGGGTTGTCCGGGAAGGCGTCGAAGACATGCCGTCCGATCAGGTCATTCCTGGTACGCCTGGTCGCGTCCAGGTAGGCCTGATTGACCTCCACGATCACCAGGTCCGGCCCCAGCACCAGGTAAGGGCTCGGGGTGGCGGCGAACAGCGCCGCGTAGTCGATCCCTGACATCGCCGTCGCCTCCCTGACCTTCTCCGCGCGCCGTCGACCCCGCCTCCTCACGCTACGGTCCGCCCGCCGCACCCGCCCGCCCACGCCGTCGGCCCCACCCGCCTCCGCCATTCGGCGGCGCCGGACACCTCCTGACCGGCTCCCTCCTGTCGCGCACGGCGCCCTTTGCGAGTGGAGTGAGAGAGACACAAGCGCAGCCCGTGGAGGCGTCCGGCCGTGGGTACACGGCACTCAGCACACGCACGACGCCCCACTCGATCAAGGAGTGGCACCATGCCGGCAGGTTCGGACCGGAAGCGTGAGCGGCAGTACGAGCACATCAAGCAGAACGCGCTGGACCACGGAGTCTCGGAGCGGCGCGCCAAGGAGATCGCCGCCCGCACGGTGAACAAGGAACGCGCCCGCGCCGGCGAGGCGAAGTCCGCCGGCCAGGCCTCCCTCCGCGACCCCCGATCCGCCCCCCAGCGCGGCGGCGCACACTCCCACAGCGGCCCCCAGGGCCCGACCAAGGACCAGCTCTACGAGGAGGCCCGGAGGAAGAACATCGACGGCCGCTCCCACATGACCAAGGACGAGCTGCGCAGAGCGCTCGGGCGGTGAGGGCTGCCCCGTACGTGCGCACCGACTGACGCAGGTGCGCAAAGACGCGCACTCCGGTACCGGATGACCAGTGATCAGGTCGCGGCCAGCAGGAAGTCCTCGCCGCTTGACGGGCGGAGGCCGTCGGTGCGGTCGGAGAAGTAGCGCCCGGCGAGCGAGGCCCCCGACACGTGCCGGGCGTCCTTGAAGCCGGCTTCGCGGGCCAGTGCCAGCATGTCCTGCGGGGTGTAGAAGCTGATGAACGGTGTCGCGGAGGCTCGCGCGCCCTCCGTGCTCGCTCGGAGGCCGGGACGGTCGGCCTCGTCAAGGAGTTCGGCCGGCAGCAGGAAGGTCATGGCGAGCGTGGAGCCGGGGGCGAGCCCCGCGACCTGGCGCAGGGTGGCCACGGTGGCCCCTTCGGTGAGGTACATGGTGACGCCCGTGGAGACGATGACGGCCGGGCGGCCAGGATCGAAGCCGGCGGCGGCCAGCTGATCCGGCCAGGACGCACCGACCTCGAAGTCGACCGGCACGAGGTGCAGCCATTCCGGGATGCCGTAGCCGAGTTCGACCAGACGGCGGCGCTTCCAGGCCTGGGGGCCGGGCTGGTCGACCTCGAAGATCTGCAGGCGGGAGGCGATCTCCGGCTTGCGCTGGGCGAAGGTGTCCAGACCGGCCCCCAGGATGACGTACTGGGTGACCCCGCGGTCGGCCTGCTCGGTGATCAGGTCCTCGATGAAGCGCGCACGCGCCACCATGGCGGCCCGGAACGCGCTGGTGGCGTGCGGGTCCATGTCCGGGCGGTCGCGCCAGACCTCGCCGGGAGCCGCGATCCGCAGGCCGATCTCGTCCTCGACCACATGTGGCGGTGGATCGATCCGGACGTGCATCGCCCGCCAGAGGGCGGTCCGTACCGCGGTGCTGTCCGGTGCCTCGCTCTGCTCATCTGCCATGGTGTTCCCCCTCGTTGTGGTCGGTCCTCGGTGTTGTGGTCAGCCCTCGGCGGGAGCCTGGAGGCTCCACAGGCGCCCGTCGGGGTCCCGTACGGTCATCTCCTTGGTCCCGTAATGGGTGTCCTCGAAGGCCGTGACCACCTCGACGGCAGGATCGGGACGGAACGCCTCCGCATCCGGCACCTTCAGTACGACGCGCGTCTGGGGTTCCTGGTCCTCGGGGACCTCGGCGATGAACACGGACGGGCCGTCGCCGTTGCGAAGCCGGCCGGAGTTGTGGTCCGTCGCGAAGTCCAGCTCGTAACCCAGTGACTGGAAGAACTTCGCCGCCTTCCCCCAGTTGTGAGTCGTCAGGAACAGGGCCTCGATTCCTTCGGTCGCCATGTCAGCTCTCCTCATCGGCCGGTCGCTGCTTGCTGGGCTCATGGGCATCGTCGAGGTAGGCACGCAGCGCCTCGGCGACCAGCGCCGACAGCGACATGCCCGACTCGATGGCGCGGTACTTGACCTGCTTGATCAGTCCGATCGGCAGGTACACGTTGAACTGTTTGACGTCTTCATCACCCACGGGCAGATGCTAGCACGCTAGTAAGCTAGCAACGAGGGTGTCGTGCTCCCGCTCGTGTGGGCCCGAAAATGCATACCGCTCTCGCCGTGCGTGACTTACAGTGCCGTCCGAGCCGACCCGTTGAGGGTGCGGTGACTCCGGTGTTTCCGGCGGGAGACATCCTTGCCCGCCGGGGTGCTGGATTCCGTCCGGCAGGTGCTGTGGACCGAGGAGGGTGCGGTGGCGGTGAAGTTCCGAACTTAGCCGCCCGCCCGGAAGGTCCGGGAGCCCGGGCGGCGGTTCCAGAAGGAACGAGATGTCCCGTACGGACAAGACGAAGCCCCTGTGGGTGCGCCACGCGGAGCACCGCCCCCGGCCGGTCCACGATCACCGCTACGGTGCCTGCGATCTGCCGCCGCGCCCGACGCACGAGAAGACGGACACCCGCTGCCGGTGGGAAGACCCCGGCACGCTGCTGTTCGGCGGCACCTGCTGTGCGGGGTGCCATGCGCGCGCCTGCGTCAGGGAACGACAGCAGATGGTCAAGGAAGAGAACCGCAGGGAGCGTTACGCGGGCCGGCGGGCGGCACGCCGCTTCGCCACCGGAGAGGACAGCGACTGAGTCCGCTCCTCGTGTGGTCCGTGATCTGAACTGACGCTGAGCCATGTCCCCCGTCCCGGGCGGGGGACATGAGCGTGCCTGCCGGGAGGGGCGGTCAGGACCCCAGGAGCGGCAGGATTCTGCTGATGATGTCCAGGGCGGGCTGGGCGACTCCGGCCGCGCCGGTGAGGGCGGTGCGGAGGGTGGTGAGGCGGTTTCTCGCGGCGTCGTGGTCGGGGACGGCGAGGTCGTCGGCAACCTGAACGACGGTCTGTGCGGCCCGTTCCCTGTCCGCGTCGTCCAGCGGAACGGCGAGCACCGCGCGCAGCAGGGCGGCGAGTTCCTCCTCGTGCGGGACGTTTCCACGGGTGTTCTGGAAGTCGTGGAGGACCGTGTCGACCGGACGGTTGATGAAGGTGGTCTGGCCGTGGAAGTGGAAGTTCTCGGTCATGGCGGCTCCTGAGTGGGGGATGAACACAACCTGGTTCCCGTGCAGTTCGTACTGCCCGGCGTGGTCGGCCTGGGGACGCAGAGCGGCGAGGACGCGCTGCTCGGCGGCGCGCACCTTCTCGAAGGCCAGCTGATCGTGGTGTGACGCCGTGTCGTTGAGGGCGTGCAGCGCTTCCACCGCTTGCCGGACGCCGGCGTCCGGGTCAGCCGTGTGCCGTAGGCGGGGGCGACGGTTCGCGGCGGAAGTGCTCTGGTCGAGGTGGGGCCACCATGACGTCACAGGGGCCTCGTCGGGCTCGGTGGTGCCGAGGGCCTCGGTGATCGCGCCGAACAGGCGGCGGAAGGAGGCCGGTGAGGCGTCCTGGATCGGAAAGACCAGCCGCTGGGTGGTGTCGGCGCCCCGAAACAGCGCCAGGCACGGCAGTTGGGTCGGCGGAATGTGCAACGCACGGGCGAGGTCATGGCAGCGGTGCTTGTCGTAGGGCTGCCAGGAGAGCCAGCGCAGTGCGGAGAAGGCCCGGAAGAGCGGCGGTTCCAGGGTCTGCCGCCAGTACCGTCGGGCGCTGGACCAGCTGGCGGGGCGCTCCAGCACCAGGATGCCCAACTGAGGCCCGGTCAGGCCGTTGAGCTCATCGAAGTGGGTGCGCACGTAGGTGGCGATCCCGGTGTCGGCCTCGGTGTAGAGCAGCACACCCCACAGCCGGGGTGACCCGGTGACGCGCTCCGTGGTGGCCGCGACCTGCAGCAGGGAGAACATCTTCTCGGGATCGGGTACGCCCAGCATGAGGGCGTCCCGGTGGTACTCCCGCTCGACGTACAGCAGCACCACGTCGCCGTCGACGAGACCGGCCTCCGCCACCGTGGCCGACCGGAGGAGGTCAGCGCCTGCCAGGTCCGTCAACCGAAGCGTCCGGAGCGCGCCCTGGCCACCCGGCAGGGCGTACGGGCCTCCCTGATCCGCCACGAGCTGGAGCAGTAACTCGACCCTGTCCGGGGGGAGTTCGGCCTGCCACTTCTCGCGCAGCCGCCGCGCCTCGGCCCGCATCCCCTCTCGCACCTGCCGGCCCGTCGCCGGCGGCAGCCAGGACCGGCCGGCCGCATGCGTGACCCGCAGCACCTCGTCGAAGAGCTCCTCGGTCGGGGTGCCGGATGCGGTACGGACCTCCACCAGGCCGCCGAACACCCGCTCATCCGCCTCGTACCAGCGCCGGACCTGGCCCGCACCCCCGGGCTCCCTGGCGTGCCGGGGGTTCTCCAGGGCGCCGTGGACGTAATGGCGCACAGACCGCCGCGACTCGGGATCGTCGAACACCATGACGCGCAGTCGCACAGAGCCCCCTGGTTCGGTGTGAACGCCCCCTTCATATCGGCTGAGGCCGGCCCACGGCTACCACCGATCCGTCGGCCCCGGCGAACACCGCCCCGCGGCTCGCCCCGCGCGGATGCTCGTAGGGCAGCCACGCCGCCCCCGCCGGCGGCACACCCGCGTCAGCGCGTCGTGAGCACCATCCGGAAGCGGGCGGCGCCCGCCAGCATCCGCCGGTAGGCCTCGTCGGCCTGGTCCAGCGGCACGATCTCGACCATCGGCCGAATCCCGTGCAAGGCACTGAACACCAAGGTGTCCCGCACATCCTGCGCGGTGCCGGACGGGTGACCGCGGACGACCCTTCCGCTCAGGACCAACTGGGTGGGGTTGAAGCCCAGCGGTTCGGCGTCCACGCCGACCACCACCAGCTCACCGCGCGGGGCGAGCCCGTCCACGGTCGCCGTGATGGCCTCGGAGTTGGCGGCGGTGGCGAGGATCGCCCTGGCGCCGCCGAGGGCACGCAGCGCCTCCGCGACGGGCGTGCCCGCCGTGCTGTCGATGTAGTGGTGCGCGCCGAGTTGCCGGGCGAAGTCGGCCTTGTCGGCTCCGCGCGCGATGGCCACGGTCTCGAAGCCCATCGCGGCCGCGTACTGCACCCCCAGGTGGCCGAGTCCGCCGATGCCGAGCACGGCGACCAGGTCCCCCGGCCGTGCGGAGCTGCGCCGCAGCCCGTTGTACGTGGTCACCCCCGCGCAGGCCATGGGGCCGGCATCCGTCGCCGCCAGCCCGTTGGGAATCCGGGCCAGCGCGTCGGCCGGCACGATCACGCTTTCGGCGAAGCCTCCGTCGTACGACCAGCCGGGGACCTTCAGGTTCTCGCAGACGATGAAGTCGCCCCGCCGGCAGGGCGTGCAGTGGTGGCAGCTCCCGCCGAACCAGCCCACCACGACCCGGTCACCCACCTGCCAGCCGCTGTACGTCCCCTCGCCGACCGCCTCGATGCGTCCCGCGATCTCGTGCCCGGCGACCACCGGAAACCGGACGCCAGGAAACAGCGCGCCGATGAAGGCGGCGTCGCTGTGACAGACCCCGCAGGCCTCCACGGCCACCCGCACATGGCCGGGCCCCGGCTGCACCACCTCGCGCTCGACGATCTCCAAGGGCCCGTCGGCGGTGGTGACCTGTGCGGCTCGATACGTGCTCATGGGGGTTCTCTCCGGGTAGACGGCTCCCGGACCAGCAGACCAGCTCGGCCACGATCACGCGCGGCGGGGGCGGACCGGCCGGTGCGGTGCGGCGGAGACGGCTGAGCTGTTCGGGTGGTGTGGCGGGCCGGCTCAGCGCCGCCGCAGTGCCCACTTCTGCACGGACTCCAACGGACCGGCGGCGAACCGGCGCAGCCAGAGCGTGGAGCCCACCATGAGGACAGCGCACACCCCGGCCCACAGGCCCATCACCCACCAGGGGCGGCCCGTGTCCCCCCAGCGGGCGGTCAGGCCGAGTCCGATGCCGTAGCAGAGCAGCATGCACAGCAGGTTCTGCAGCACGTACGCGGAGAGAGCCGTCCGGCCGACAGAGGTGAGGCCGGTGGTCAACGGGCCAGGGCGGCGTGTCCGGCTCACCACCGCGCCGATCAGACCGATGTACCCGACGGCTACCAGCGGAGCGGCACAGTACCGCTCCAGCAGGATGAAGTCCCCGCCGCCCAGGGCGGTCGCAGCGGAGAGCGGTGCCCCCAGGCCCAGGCCCCAGCCGAGCATCCGCACCCGGATGCGCCGGCCCGTCTCGTCCATCGCGAACGCGCCCGCCCGGAACAGCCGCACCCCGAGCAGGAACAGGAAGACCATGAGCCCGAAGGCGAGCACCGGCTCCAGGCGCAGTGCGCCGGCGGTCTCCAGCCGGAACGCGATCTGGTCGAGGTAGCTTCCCTCCGCGTACAGGTCGACGACCCGCTGGGACACGCCGCCTCCGCTGCCATCTGCGTTCCCTCCGCTCCCGATCAGCAGCGCGGTGAGCGCGCACATCAGGGTCAGGTGCAGCCCGGCCGCCCCCCACATGACGCGCCGTCGTGTGCGTATCGACCGGGCCAGCAGCCAGGCGACAAGGAGTGCGGTGACCGCGTAGCCCATCAGGACGTCCCAGGCGAAGACGAGGACGAAGTGCACGGTGCCCTCGGCGAACAGGAACAGCGCCCGCCACCGGTAGCGGCCCGGCCAGGGCTCTCCGCGCCGGGCGGCGGAGTCGAACTGGATCGCCAGGCCGACCCCGAACAGGATCGTGAGCATCGAGAAGGACTTGCCGTTCGCCACAAGCTGGAACAGGCTCTCGGCCGCCGCCGGTACGGACCCGTATCCGGCGTGCCCGGAGCCGTTCTGCAGGAACCCCCACTCGGCGCCGGGACTGGTGAAGACCCAGACGTTGGTCATGAGCGTGCCGAGAATCGCGGTGCCGCGCAGTACGTCGAGCAGCGGGAGCCGGCCACCTCCGGCATCGGATGAATGGGTCGGTGAGCGCAGTGTCTGGGCCATGCCTTCATCATTGACGCGCCCCGGCCGGCATTCCTCGTGAGTGCAGACGAACCGTCATACATCGAAAGATGCACCCGCTGGGGAGAGGGCTTCCCTCTGTGGTCGGACTGTGGCCGGACGGGGGGGGGGGGGGACGCCTTGGTGATCGTTCAGCCCGACATCATTTCCCTGTCCGAACTCCGGTGGCCGACGGCAAACTTGGAAGGGCGCAGAAAGGGGGCACCTTACTGATGCTCTTAGGCGAGGGGATACCGGTGCACGGGCGGCAGGTCCGGTAGCAGGCCGGGCCAGACGACGTCGAGGACGTGGGCGCTGGGGGTGAACAGGTCGGCGGTCAGGGCCGGGAGGTCGGCGGGGGCGTGCCACTCCCAGCGGTGGATGAGGTGCGGCTCGCGCACTTCCGGTGTGCCACGGAAGTCGACGACACGGACGGCGGCGGTCACCCGCGGCATGCCGTGTACGGAGTCCATCAGGAGTGCCAGCAGCCGTGCAGCGGATGCCTCGGCCCGCAGGCCGGTCTCCTCCGCGAGTTCGCGCACGGCGGCCTCGACGAAGGACTCGTCACCGTCGTTCTTGCCGCCGGGCAGCTCCCATGTCCCCTTCAGCGACCGGCCCAGCAGCACATGGCCCGCCGCGTCGGTCACCACGACGCCCGCACCGGTCAGCGCATGCGGGGACGGGCGTCCCTTGCCGCGGTACGTCACCGGCCCCGAGGCGGGATCGCGCAGCACGAGGCATGCCAGCCCGTCGGTGTCATGACGTTCGACCGTGCGCCAGTCGGCGGACAGCAGGGTGATCTCGTGTTCGTCGAGTGCGGTCCGGCGGCGGTCGGCAGGCACCGCGGCCGCGAGCGGGGTGATCACCACGATCGCGCCGCCGGGACGCAGCCGTTCGCGCAGCCGGTGCATGACCCGGGTGCGGTCTCCGATGAACGCGTAGCTCAGCCGGAGGGTGATCAGGTCGTACGAGGTGTGCGGGTCGTCGAGGGAGTCGCGTGCGATGTCGCGCCGCAGGTAGCGCACCGTGCCGGAGGCCGGTGGTGTCCGCTCGGCGATGTCCAGGGCCGTGGCCGAGTGGTCGACGGCGTCGACGGTGTAGCCGGCGGCCGCGAGATGGCGGGCGAGTTCGCCCAGTCCGCAGCCCACGTCCAGGGCACGGCCGCCGCCGGGCGGTGCGGGGACGTGTTCACGGAGCAGGGTGTGTTCGGCGTCGCCGAGCGGGCGGAAGGAACGGCCCGCTCCGTAGTGGGCGTCCCATGCGTCCTGCGTGACGTGTCCCATCGCGCACTGCCTTTCAGCGTAGTGGGGGAGTGGAGTCGACCGGACGTGCCGGTCGCGTGCCAAGGAGCGTGTCATCTCGTTGGATCGTGCCAGGGATCGTGTCATCTCGTTCCGTGGTGACACCGCACCGTCCGGCCAAGTGAGGTGCGGGTAGCGGGGTTTGGCGCTGCTGGGGGAGGCATCGGTGCAGGTGGGCGAGGGGACGGGGGCGGTGTCAGTGCCCGCCCCTACAGTGTCCGCATGATGGCTGAGACACCGCCGGAGAACTCCCCGCAGCGCCTGCTGCAGACCTGGCTCGACGACCTGCCGTATCAGCTGCTGCTCCTGGAGAAGGCGCTCCTGCCCGAGGAGTTCCCGTTCGACTACCGCCCCGAGTCGCTGGACGCGCTGGAGGCCCGGCTGCTGGAGCACGACGACTCCGTGCAAGAGGGCGGGGAGCGGGCGGAGTTCGTGGCGAGCGCGACGGCGTACCTGGGCGAAGTCCTGCTCGGCGTGGCGGGCGGTGCCTGGGGCTGGAACACCCGGCCGGTCGGTGATCTCCCCGGGCAGCCCGTGGTCTGCCCGGACCCGGAACTGCATCTCTCGCCCGTGGCACCGAAGTTGCTGATCTCGTACGCGCTCCGGGTGCGCACGGGGACCGCGTTCGCCGGGGAGCTGGAGCGGCTGCGGCAGGCCGTGACGGCGCGGCAGCGGGCGATACCGGGGTGGGCGCCGGTCAAGGAGCACACCCCGCATGTGGACCCCAGCGAGCCACTGCCGGAGCATCCGGTGCTGACGGCATGGCTGGCCGAGCGGAGTGGGGCCCTCGCGGACTGGACCAAGGAGGCGTTCGACGGGGCGTGGCGATGGAATTTCCATCCCCGCACGCTGGACTGGCTGGAAGCCGTCATACGACAGCGGTTCGCCGGGGTGGAGGAGTTCGACGCCGCGCGCGACGAGCCGTTCGTCCAGGGCGCGTGCTGGTACCTGGGCGAGGTGATCCGGCGCAACAAGGGGGCGGTGTGGCAGTACCTCCCCTTCGATCCCGACGCCGAGCCCTGGGCCCTGGGGTCGCGGGAGAACGTGTGGACCGAGGTGCCGTTCGTGGACCAGCCGGACAAGCGGGTCGGAGGTGCGGCGATTCCGCTGGGGTGCCTGCGTGAGCTGTTCCCTGAGGCGGGGACGGAGGCGGACGCCGGGCCGCAGGAACGGCGGGGCGCGCTGCGGGATGAGCTGCTCCCGTTCAGGGCGTCCTCGTACGCACACGTGGGAGCGCTCCTGACACGGATGGGCATGGTGACCCCGGAGAAGGCCGACAGCGTTCTCACGAGGTACGCCGAGTTCGCCCACGAGGAGCTGCCGCCCCACGAAGTGCCCGATGCGCTCGAAGCGTTCGGCGTCGCGGTCTCGGCCCACGCGGATGATGTCGACGATCTGGAGGAGAGCTACACGCACCTCCTGGAGGAGGCCGCGGCACTCACCGACGGCGCGGTCACTTTCACCGGTGTCAGGCTCTATGGCGGCGAGTACGGCGACCACCTGGAGTTCGCCCGCAACGGCGTCCTGGTGACCGAGGAGACCGAGCACCAGTCGCACGACTACCTCGACCATCTGGCCGTCATGCACCTCATGGGCCATGCCGATCCCGACCCCGACGACGACCCGCGCCGCTTCTACTTCGTCGACTTCGTGCGCCTCAGGGACGGCGGCTACGAGAGCTACTACGTCTTCGCCGCACCGGAAGAGGCCTCCGTACTGGAGAAGGAACTCGGCCTGGATCTGCACTGAGCGGGGCCCTGTGAGCCCACCGTCGGCGTAGGACGGCTGCCTCCGGGCTGGCACCATGAACGCCCATGAAGGATCACACAGCACCGTCAACCGCACCGACAGACGAAGCTCTGCGGCTCGTCACCAGCCGCTATCCGCACGCCCTGGGCGCGATGCTCGGCGGCTCGGCCGCCCGGGGCCGCGCGACGCCGACCAGCGATCTCGATGTGGCCGTGCTGCTTCCGGATACGGACACCAGCCGCCGCGAGGTGATCCGCCACGACGGCCGCCTGGCCGAGATGTTCCTGCACACCCTCGCGGACCTCACGGGATTCTTCGCATGGGACAGAGCCCGCCGCCGGGGCACCGTCCTCTTCGTCTACGACCAGGGCGTACCGCTGCTGGACCCGCACGGCCATGTGGCCCGAGCTCGCGCACAGGCCCGAGCGGTCCTCGCGTCCGGACCGCCCCCGCTCACCCCGGCCGAGTGGGAACGCGGCCGCTACCTCCTCACCTGCTTCATGGACGATCTGGTCGACACCCCGCCCGCCGACCGTCACGAACAGCTCGTCCTGGCCGACTCCACCCTCCGCGAGGCCGCGCATCTGCTGACCGCTCACCACAACGCCTGGACGGGCATCGGCAAATGGCTGCCGCGCCGACTGCTCAGCGCCGATCCGGAACGCGGCAGGGCCCTGCTGGACGGCCATCAGGCCGTGGCCGAAAACGGTGACCCCGCCCCACTGGCGGCCGCGGCCGAGCACCTGCTCGACCTGCTCGGCGGCCCACTGCGCGAGGGATACACCCAGCACTGGGACGTGTGACCGCCTCGAAGGTGACGGGCCCGCGTGGGCCCCACCTGCGCTTGCGTGCCGCCGCACTTTCGAACCTTTTCGAATCCTGTGTCACCACTGTGCAACAAGTGCTTGAATCGACCCTGACGCCGGGCAGCGCCCGGGGGATGAGGGGCCTTCCGTGACCGGGAAGACGCCTCGCCCAAGTCGGCAACACCGTTGATTCAAGGGGGAGAAGAGACATGGAGCGCAACTTCGTGCGGACGGTGGCCGCGGGAGCGTTGAGCACGGTGACACTGGTCGGGATCGGCGCGGCCACCGCGGACGCCACCACCACAGCCACTCCGCAGGCGACGACCACGACGGCAGCTGACTCCGCCTCCACCGAGGTGGGCCTCGCTGCCGCCAAGTTCTACCTCTTCAAGGACGACGACCGGCGCGGCGGATACGCCTATGTCAGGGGCTCCGACCGCGACCTGCGGAACAACCGCTGGCTCAGCGGACCGCACAAGGGCCGCACGATCGACAACGGCACCAGCTCGGTCAACAACACCACCTCCCATTTCGTGGTGCTGAGCGACCACCCCGGCAGCTGCGTCGGGCCGCACTACTACTCCAACGCACACAGCTCCGACAACGACCTGTCGAACAACGGCTTCGACAACAAGGCCAGCTGTGTGACGTTCCGGTAGCAGGAGCAGTGCGGTGGGGCGCCCGGCAGCGGTCCGCCCCACCGCGCCGCCGTGCGTAGTAGAGGCCCACCATGCCCTTCCGCCATATCGCCGCCGTCCTGGCACTGCTGGCGCTGGTCACCGGCTGTTCGTCCGGGGTGATGCCGTCCCCGCCGCGCCACAGCGCGCGGCCCCTCGCCGTACCGCCCCCTTCGGAGGACGTACGCCGCCTGGTCCTGCCCTTCGACACCTACGCGCTCTCCGGCCCCGATGTCCACACCATCGAAGCGGCCGAAGACGTCCTGATCCGCGACTGCATGCGCGCCCGGGGAAGAGGATGGACCGCGCTTCCGCGACCGAGCGCCGTCGACCCCGACCCGCCGCAGCGACGCCGCTACGGGGTCATCGAACCGGATGTCGCCCGCCGGTTCGGCTACCACCTGCCGCCGCCCGCGCCGGAAACGGCTCGACGGGAGGAGATCTGGCGGGCCCGGGAGAAGATGCCACGTGCCGCGCAGCTCGCCGCCTACGGAAAGGACGGCGTCAGCGGGTGCTGGAAGAAGTCCCACGGCCAGCTGCTGCGAGGCGTCCCGAAGGTCAGTACGGCGCTGTTCAACCGGCGCATCCGTGAGGAGTTCACGGCCTCCCGGAAGGATCGTGCGGTCAACGCCGCTATCCGTTCCTGGAGTGCCTGCATGAAGCGGAACGGATATCGTGCCGCGGACCCGCTCGCCGCGGCCGGCAACGACCGCTGGACGACATCTCCCCGGCCGTCCCGCCATGAGATCGCGACGGCACAGGCCGACGTACGGTGCAAGCGGCAGACCGGTCTCGTGACTGTCTGGGCCAAGGCGGAGACCCGGCTGCAACACGGTGTGGTGGGCCGCCACGCCGCGGAATTCCGGAAGCTCGCCGCCCAGAAATCCGACTGGCTCAAGGCCGCCCGCCGGGTCATCCGCGGCGCCGCCGCCTGAGCCGAGTGGCCGCCCACTGGGCCACCTTGCTGGGGTGTCCTTGCCCGCAGGCATCACTGACCGTGTCCGCCCGCCCCACCACTGCCGTGAACCGTCAGTGACATGCAAACCGTCGGTGACATGCGAACGGTCAGTGACATGCGAACGGTCAGTGACGAGGGTGGCTCTCGCGGCCCCGGACGGCGCGGTCCGCCGCACCCTGCCGTCGGCGCGCATGTCTTCCCCCGCCCGCCGACGATCGAACGCGGTGCGGGGCCGGTTCACCCGTCCGGCCCTTCCGCGATGGCCCGGCAGAGTGCCCCGGTGTTCCATGAGCAACGGATGGAACCGCACCCACGGCGCTGGCGGCGGCTTGTTCCCTGCCGTCCAGCCCGCCCCCACCAGTATCAGGGAGAGGCCCATGTACGAGATGCGCGCCGGCCCCTCGACGACCGGCAGCTCAGGACAGGTGTGGCACGTCATGGCCAAGCAGGACGCCCGTTCCACCCTGTGCGGCCGCAAGCTGGCCACCCATGGCCCCCGGCCATCGGACCAGGAGGACGACCCCACGGCACGCTACTGCTCGCCGTGCATGACCGCTTTCCGCGACCTTCTGGACGTCAACGCCGCCCCGGCTCCTGAACACAAGCCGGCCTGACCGTCCGGCCGAGCCCGGGGAGACACGGTGGTGTCTCCCCGGGCTCGGATTGCGCACGGCGGGCACATGTGCCGGGCCCGCCGTGCGCAAGGCCCCGATCCGTGTGCGGGTGGAGTTGTCTATCCTGCGGCGGACGGCGCGCCGGCCGGAGAGGTCGGCCTGCTGGGGTGGTACCCGTCGGCATCCGGATAGACGTCCCGGTATATGGCACGGGAGACGGTCTCTATCGTTTCGATGCCGTAGTCCCACCCCTCCTCCGCAGGGCGTCCTTCGGGAACCCGGTTGTTCTCGGTGAGGACGACCAGCCCGGAGTCATAACCGTTCTCCGTGAGAACCGCCATGCTGTTCACCTTCCAGTCACCCCTGTCGAAGGCGTCGACGTCAGGGTTCTGGCTGCGCTGCAACCAGCCGTTCTTGACATGGACCACGGAGTCGAGCGGAGCGCCCGCCGTGGCCCCCCACCGCTGGACGCTCTGCACATGATTCATGAGGTCAAGGGCGTAAGAACGAGCCTTGCCGTTGAGGACCGAGTCGTCGTTTCCCGTGAAGAGGCGCAGGAGTTTGGCCTGGTCGGCCGCGGTGACCTGCGTGAGGCCCCAGACGCCCTCCTTGTCGAGGACGGTGTGGTCCATCCCGGCCTTGTCGAGGAACTCCTGGACCCTGACCGGGTTCGGCTTCGCGGGATCGCGCGGATCGGACAACCGCTTCCACAGTGTGGTGGCGGACGCGTTGTCCGAATCAATGATCATTTTGCGTGCGAGGGCGTCCTCTTCATCGGTAAGGGTGCCGTTCCTCTGGTAGAGCAGGGCCCCGAGAATGATGGTCTTGGCCACACTGGCGGAGTCGTACTCTTTGGCGGCGTCGGAGGTGCAACTGGTCCCGGTGGGCCGGTCGAAGAAGGAGAGCGAGGCCATGCTCTTCCGGCCTTCCAACGCCCTGGCTATATCGTCCTCCAGCTTCGTGGCCAGCCTTTGGTCAGAGGAGGTGCACTGAACCGTTGACGTGGCCTTCTCGGCGGCACGCTGCGGCGCCGCGACGGACGGTGTGGCGGCTGCGAGGGGTCCCGCAACCGCTCCCACTCCGATGGCCGCCGCGGTGACGGTCGAAGCCCATTTCATATCCGATCAGAGTCCTTTCGGGGGGGCTGAACAATTGGTTTGTGGGGAGCGGGAGTTGCGGCTCTTGCGTGAGTGAAGGGGAGGGGTGTGTGCGGGGTAGCGTCAAAGAGCTGATGACACGTCAGTGTGAAGGGCCAACTCCCCTTCCTTGCCTGCGAGTAAGTCCATAAGGCCGGCTTGTTGGGCCAGTAGTGCGGCCTGCACCCGGCTGCCGCACCCCGTCTTCGCAAGGATCGCCCCGACGTGGGACTTGACCGTTCCCACCCCGATGCCCAGCCGTTCGCGCGGATCAGTTCCTTTGGCCCGGTCAGCCGCGTCCGGTGAACTTCTGTCCGACGCCGAGTTGTCGCAGTTCGGCGAGGACTTCGGGGTCCTGGGCGTCGAGCCAGTCGCACAGCTGCCGGAAGGAGACCAGCCGGACGTCCTTGTGCTTGTCGTCGGCGATGTGCTTGATCGCCTCCTCGACGGCGTCCATGTAGATGCCGCCGTTCCACTGCTCGAAGTGGTTGCCGACGAAGAACGGCGCCCGGTTGGTCTCATAAGCCCGCCGGAAACCGGAGATGTAGGCCTCGGTGGCCTGCTTGCGCCAGCCCGGGTAGTTGGCCGGCGGCGCCTTCGTGGAGGCCTGCGACTGGTTGGCCATGATGTTGTAGTCCATGGACAACACCTCGAAGGAGTGCCCCGGGAACGGCATTTGCTGGAGCGGGAAGTTCCACACCCCCTGCTTCTTGTCGGGCCAGACCTGCAGCCCGCCCGACGAGCTGGCGTCATAGCGCCAGCCGCGCTTCCGGGCCGTCGGCAGCAGGTTGTCCTGCCCCAGCAGACAGGGCGTACGCGCCCCCACCAGTTCCTTGCTGTAGTCGAACGGCAGCGCCTCGATATCGGTGAAGCCGGTGTTCGTCCGCCACTTGGTGACGAAGTCCATGGCCTGGGATATCTCCGAGTCCCACTGCGCGGGCGTCCAGTGCGCGACGGAACCGGAGGCGGTACCGCAGAAGTGACCGTTGAAGTGGGTGCCTATCTCGTGCCCCTCCAGCCAGGCCGCACGCAGGTTCTTGAGCGTCTGCCTGATGTGGTCATCGGTGAGGTAGGGGATGTCGGAGGCGCCGACGGGGTTGTTCGGCGGCCGGTACAGCCGCTTCTTCGACTCGGGCAGCAGGTACAGCCCCGACAGGAAGAAGGTCATCGACGCGTTGTGGTCCTGGGCCAGCTTGCGGAACCGCGGAAACAGCCCGTTGCCGACCTCGCCCGCGCCGTCCCATGAGAAGACCACGAACTGCGGCGGCTTCTGCCCCCGCGCCAGCCGCTCGGGCTTGCCAGGCTGCTTCGGCTGCTTACCGGTGTACGCGGTCGAGCCGTCGCCGATCGGTTTGCTCTTCGCCTTCTTTCCGGGCTTGGCCGAAACCTTTCCGGATTCCGAGGCGTCGGAGGAGCAGCCGGCGACGGACAGTGCCGTCGCCGCTCCTACCCCGAGTCCGAGCATTCCTCGTCGACTGATCTCACGCATAGCGGTCCTCATCGCATGTCATCGCATGTCATCGCCCTGAAGTGCCTCAATGGGCGCCCAGAGAGATGGGCGGGTGGACGCCGAGGTTCCGTTACGGCGACGAAACTCAAAAGATGGACCGCACGGCAACGGAGGGTCGTTAACCGGTCACCGATGAGCTGGATCGGTGCAACGCACATACACGGCGGTTCGGGGCGGCGTCGGTGTCCCCGCTGGCGTGGCGGGGCGTGGCGGGGCGTACGACCTGCGGAGGGCCGGGGAGCCGTGCGGAGAGGCACCTCCGGGGGAAGTCGGCCCAGGCCGGGGCGTACCACCGGGGCAGGGCCGACGGCTCCAGCGGGGCGTCGGGCTGATCAGGCTGTGTCGCGCCCGGCGCCGATCAGCCGGGGTCCCGGTCCCGCCCCGCCGCGGTCCTCCCCACCGTCAGGGCCAGCCTGCGCACTCGGCGCCAGTTCATCGGCGGCTTGCCGCGCGGCGTGCCGGGACGGTGGCGGGGCAGCCGTACGCGCAGGGCGCCCGGTTCGATCCAGCAGCGTACGGGCGTGGGCACGGTGAGGGCCTCGCCGTCGACACCCGCCGGGATGACGGGCGCATCGGCATCGATGACCACCTCCCGGGCGGCGCACGAGGCCAGCCCCTGCCCACGGCGGCCGCGCAGCATCGAGGCCGCCTGCACCGCGTTGTCGACCGTCACACCGAGCACCCCCAGGACGCCGGAGTCCAGCCGTTCCCGGCGCCCCAGCCCCGCGGGATCTCCCATCCGGTAGGGGTTGTTGCTGACCAGCACGGCCTGCGGCGCGTCGACGGTCATGGCTCCGGCCCGCACCGTCAGGCGCGGACCGCTGTGGTGGGTCAGCAGGTCCGGCAGCAGCTGAAGGGTGGTACGCGCCTTGTCGTCGCGGTAGGCCGGGCTCTGCACCACGGTCGCGTAGGCGCCGAAGGAGGCGTTGTTGACGAAGACCCGGCCCGGGCCTTCCGCCGTGGGCCGCCCGACGTCGATGAAGCCCAGGTCGATGCGCAGCTCGACGCCGTCGGTGAGCGCCTGGAGGCAGGCCGAGGGATCTTCACGGTCGAGGCCGAGGTCCATGGCGAAGTGGTTGCGGGTCCCGGCGCTGATGACGACGAACGGAACGCCGCGCGCCGCCGCCACACCCGCGACCAGCGCCTGGGTACCGTCGCCGCCGGCCACCCCGAGCAGGTCGGCACCGTCGTCGACGGCCCGTCTCGCCAGCTCGGCCACGTCCTGCGGATGCGCGGGATCGAGCTCGACGACCTCGGCGCCGAGCGCCCTGGCCCGGTCCACCAGGTGAAACCTGCCGACCTTGCCGCCACCCGAACGCGGGTTCATGATCAGGAAAGGCCGTCGCGCAGGAGTGACCTGGTGTTCCCGAGGGGGCGCCGGGCCGGTGGTCTCCGTCAGCGCCGTTCTGCCCGTGAAGACGGCAAGCGTCCACAGGGCGAGCGAGACCAGGACCACCCACAGCAACCCGGCGACCGCGTAGAGCACCAGGACGACAACCGGTGTGGCCGCCGCCAGCACGAAGGCGAGCACCCTGATCACCCCGGTGTGTGCCAGCACCCACCACAGCCCGGCCGCCGTCAGAACCAGTCCGGCCAGCCCCACGCCCACCAGCGCGACGCTCCGCAGCCCGGCGAACACCAGCAGGACCAGCAGCGCCGCCGCTCCCGCCGCCAGCGCCAGACGTGCGGCCCAACGCCTGTCCACACGCACCCGCCTCCCGCCGACTCCGCTGCCCCTCCTTCCTCCATTGCACGGGTGCAGGCGGCGAAGCGCATCATCTGGCGCGGGCGGCCCGGTCTCGGGGCGTGTGACGAGCACCGGCGGGCGGGGTGGAGGGGCGGCCGGCGGTCGGCAGTCGCTTCGCCGCGCACGGTCGGCGGAGGCGGGTGTGCGGACGCGCGGGTGTGCCGGTGCCTCTGCCGGTGTGCGCACCCCGGCCACCGTCCGTCGACGAGCAGTGCAAGCTGGTGCCCTCGACCTGATACGACCCGGGACGAGGGCAGGACGGAAGCAGGATGGGTAGCAGGGTGGGCAGAAAACCCATCGCTGCGGGGACAGTTGGGAGAGGACGTATGGCGTCGATGCGACAGATGCGGTGCAGGCAAGCGGAGTGGAGGCAGCTCCAGCCCGGGCAGTTGCGATGGAGGAAGGCGCGGTGGTCGGGAGTGGACAGGACGGCGGCAGGGTTACCCGTCGCGGTGCTGTTGGCGCTCTCCCTGGGTGCCACCTGTGTGGTCATGGCGCAGGCCCCGCCGGCGGTCGCGAGCGCCGTCCGCCCGGGTCCGGCGGCGCCTCCGGCCCGTACGCCGGACCCCGTCACACCCGCGACCGCGAGCATCCGGCTCAGCGAGGGGCAGATCGGCGAGACCGGGCCCGGTGGGAGCATCATCTATCCGAGCGTGACGAGCTGTCTGACGGTGACCGTCCGCCTCCGGGACGGTGGAAAGGTCGGCGCGCACGCCAGCTTGTTCCAGGTGCCGGGGGAGTACCGCTCGGATCGCATCCTCACTGTGGTCAAGCAGCGGATCGGGGCGCGAGCGGTACGGGCGGTGGAGGTCAGAGGCGCCGTCGGTGCCTGGGACCCGAGCTACTTCATCAAGGCGATCGAGAGTTACGCAGAGGGTGAGCAGGTGCCCGTACCCACTGCGCCCGACCCGAACGGCCTGGCCAGGGTGGTGGGGAACGCACTCCGGGTGCCGCCGGCAAAGGTGACGGTCGAGGATCTGCCCGACGGCGACCAAAGGGTGGACTGAGTCGGTCGGGCGGGCACTCCCCTCAGCTGCACTGCCAGGTGAACATCGCGCGGTCGAAGCGCCGTCGGGCCAGGTCTTCGGGGCGTATGAGCCAGTAGAGGGCACCGCAGTCGCCCCACATCATGTCCGCGTCGTCGTCCGTGTCGAACTGGGCGAGCAGCACCCAGCGGAGGGCCTCCTCCTCGATACGGGGGTCGTCCCACGGCGGGCTGCCCAGCGCGCCGCGGGCGACCTCGGACTCCACCTCGTCCTGCACCGGGTGCGCATGACCGCCGATCCGGTGCTCCGCGCCCTCGAAGTGGTCCCACAGTGCCTCCTCGAACTCCTCGTCCCACACCGGGTGGGCATCGGGCATCGGCGCGAACTCCCGGTAGACCGCCGGGTGCAGGGAGTACGGTGCCGTCGTCTCCACGCGCGCCGTCAGCGCCACCTCGGGGTACGGCCGAAGGGCCTCCGGTGCCGTCCGCTCGGTGACGCGGACACCGGCGGGCAGGTACAGCACGCGCGCTCCCGCCCAGCTGTCGGGCTCATGGGGCGCGACCACTGCACAGCCGTCGTCCAACTGCCCGTCGAAGTAGAAGAAGGCCAGGGTGCCGTCCGCCGGCAGGACGATATCGAGGGCGGCCGAGGGGAGTGCGGCACAGTCGAGGGAAGCGACGAAGGAGAGCGGGCCATGCCCTTCCCATATGGGCCACTCCTCGTTCTCCGGCAGCTCCGGCAGACCGCCGAGCCGCCCGACGACCCGGTCGGCATCCGCGGCCTTCTCCAGGCGCAGTCCCGGGCGCAGCAGACCGATCCACCGCTCGGCGATCTCGTGGGGAAGGTGCTCACGGGCGAGTGTGTGCAGCGCGTCGGCAGTGCTCTGTGTCATGTCGGCCATCATGCACGGGACCACTGACAACGGCGGTTGTTGTCCACAGGCGTGGGCCGACGGCCGTGTCGAAAACGATGCCCGGCGCGGGCCGGGACACACGGCGGGCGTGATTAGCCTTGGTGAATCCGCGCGCCAGGGGGTGCGGGGGAGGTGCGGGGCGAAGGTGGGGGTGCGATGGAGGCCGCGGTGAAGCCGTTCCTGATGGTGGTCGAGGATGTCTTCGTCCTGCACCAGGGCAGGGTGGTCCGGGCAACCGGCCGAATCGAGCGCGGCCGGGTCCGTACAGCCGACCAGCTGGAGATCGTTGGTTTCGGCGGCGGCGTGATCACCCGCGTCGCCGGGATCGAGGCATGCCGGCTACAGATCGAGGCGGCGGATGCGGGCATGAACGTGGGGCTTCTGCTGCCAGGTGTGACGACGGGAGCGGTGGAACGGGGACAGGTACTCGCAACACCGGGGTCGATCGCCGCACATCTCGCCTTCGACGCGGAGATCGTGCTGCTGCCGGAGGACCAGGGCGGCGCGGAGGTGCACAGCGGTGCGGACCTCGACTTCTTCCTGCACGCTGGAGCCGTACGTGGCAGGGTGACGCTGCCTCCCGGAACGGTCACCCTGCACCCGCTCCACCTGGCCACCGTGGCGGTCACCCTAGAGCACCCCGTAGCTCTTGAGCGCGGCCGGACTTTCGCTTTCCGTCATCACGGGCGCGCCGCCGGCTCGGGGACCGTGACCCGCCTCCGGACCCTGCCCTGAGTCCCATGGGCGGGCGGCCTTTCGCATCCTGGATGACGGGACTCTGTGCCGTGAGGCCGTGTTCTTCGCCGGGGCGGCCGAGGGCGGCTACGGAGCGTTCACGACCTGCAGTTGCTAGGTGACGCCCGCGTCCTCGTCGGGTACCCAGCGCAGCACATCGCCCGGCTGGCAGTCGAGGGTGCGGCAGATCGCGTCCAGCGTCGTGAAGCGCACTGCCTTCGCGCGACCGTTCTTCAGTACGGCGATGTTGGCGGGTGTGATGCCGACGGCCTCGGCGAACTCGCCGACCGACATGCCGCGTTTGGCGAGCTGGACGTCGAGGTCGACGATGATCGCCACTAGACCACCTCGGCGATTTCGGTCTGCAGATCCGTCGCCTTGTGCAGGAGGCTGCGCAGGACGGCGACGAGCATCGCGAACGCGGCCCCCACGCCGACACTCGCCATCGCCGCGGCCAGCGCGCCGAGCAACTCCATACCGTCGTCGGGCGAGGGGATGTCGGTCACGGCCAGATGCACGGTGACCCCGATCGCCAGCAGTGTCGCCACGACCGCGGACCCGATGATGGTGTCGACCCACCGGAAGGCCCGTGAGGTGAAGATCGCATCGCGCTGGACCATGGTGAGCAGCATCCACACGGCGGCGAGGGCGACTTGGACGCAGGCGATCCCGACGATCGCCACCGCCACGTAGGGCGCGGCGAACGGGGCGTACGGAGGGAAGCTGTCGACCTCGTCGGCTGCCGTGGTCGGAATGACCACGGCCTGGCCGAACAAGCCGAACAGGATCGCTGCGGCGATGGCCACGCGGAGGGCGGCGATATAGATCCGATGCATGTATCGATTATCGATGGCTTCCTATCGAAAATCAATCGTTGGCGGGTGCCGGGGTGCCGGGGTGCCGGGGTGCCGGGGTGCCAGGAGCCGGCGAGCGACTGCTGTGAGGTGGCCGGGTGCCGTTCACGCGCTCTCCGTGGACGGCATGCTGTCGGGAGTGGGCGCGGGGTCGAGGAACTTCGCTGCCTTGGCGGCGAGTTGGCGGCCGAAGTAGGCCGCGGCGTCGTCGGGCCGCATACGGGCGAGAGTGACCAGACCGGTGATGACCACGTCGGCGACCTCGGCCTGTACGTCCTGCCAGGTGTGGCTGTCGCCCTTACGGGGGTTGGTCCCACGAGCGCCGATGACGGCCTGGGAGGCCTCCCCGGTCTCCTCGGCGATTTTCAGCACCTGCAGCGTCCACTGCTGTACGGCGTCCAGACCGCGTTCGTCGTCATGGCCGGTGAAACGCCGGGCAAGCCGGGCGACGGTGTCCCAGGTGTCACTGTGCAGAGGGGCGTCTCCTGGGGTGGCGTGCTTCAGCGGGAGAGAGGAGGGGAGGGCAGCGCCCGTGGCCGCTGCCGTCCGGGCGGGTGCGTCATCGGCGGTGGGGAAGAGGCCCGCGTGGCGGCGCACCAGGTCCCGGGTCGAAGGGGCCATTCTCAGGCGTGGCATGACCTCTGGCCGGAACCAGTGCAGCAGGACTCCTTCGGTCAGGTGCAGGGCCGCGGGGTCACCCGTCCAGAGGCCGGCGAAGATCTGGATCGGGATGGTCGTGCCGTCGCCCGCCCGGGCCTGTTCCACGGCGAAGGGGACGAGGTCCGGGATGTCGAGGCCGGCCTCTTCCCGTAGTTCGCGCCTGATCGTGTCCTCCAGGGAACGATCACCTGGTTCACGGCCGCCGCCGAGCAGGGACCACGATCCCGGCTCCCAGATGCCGGGGATGTCGTCCCGGAGGTGCAGCAGGTACGCGCCGGACCCGTTGTGGATCAGTGCCGAGGCGTTCGCCCGCCGGCACTCCGACGGCAGGGCCGTGTCGGTGGGGGAGGGCTGCTTGTTCACTGGTGCACCTTCCTGGAGTTGGAGCCGGAGTTGGACGTGGAGTCGGCGTCGGGGCCGGCATCGGAGTCGGGCGTGGCGGTTCCGGCGGCCTGGTAGCCGGCTGCCTGGAGGGTGAACATCTGGGCGTAGTCGCCGCCGAGGGCCATGAGCTGCTGGTGTGAGCCGGCTTCGACGATCCGGCCGGCGTCAAAGACGTAGATCCGGTCGCATTCGACGACGCTGGCCAGCCGGTGCGAGATCAGCACGGTGATCTGGTCGGCCCGCGCCTTGTTGCGCAACACCGCCTGGTAGACGGCGTGTTCGGCTTTGGGGTCCATGCTCGCGGTCGGTTCGTCGAGCAGGAGCACGGGAGCGTTCTTGTAGAGCCCTCGTGCGACGGCGATCTTCGCCCACTGTCCGGCCGACAGCTCCTGGCCGCCCCGGAACCGTTTGGACAGCACCGCCTGCCAGGTGCCCGGCAGACCGGCGATGACCTGTTCGGCTCCGGAGGCCCGCGCCGCGTCCAGCGCCCGTTGGGGGTCGGTGTCGGTGAGCGTGCCGCGGGAGACCGTGAGGTTCGCCAGGGCGCTGAAGGGGAAGTGCACCGGGTCCTGGAGCACGGTCGCGACACGGGCCTGCAGCGACTCGGAGTCCATGTCCCGCACATCCACCCCGTCCCAGCGCACCGTGCCTTCGCCTGCCTCGTACAGCCCGGCGATCAGCCGTGAACAGGTGCTCTTCCCGGAGCCGTTGACGCCCACGAAGGCGACCGTCTCCCCGGCGTGCAGCGTCATCGAGACAGCGGTCAGGGCGGGCGTCTCCTTGCCGGGGTAGGTGTAGCCGACGTCCTCCAGGGTGAGGGCGGCGACGTTGGCCGGTGCGGTCAGCGCACGCCGCCGGGGCTGTAGTCCTCGGCAGCGTTCCTGGAACCTCAGAAGGTCATCGACCCACATGGCGTGTTCGTAGACGAGGTGCGCCACGTCCACGAAGCGCGTCAGCGCGGTCTGTCCGGTCTGGATCGCCAGGACGGCCCCGGCGCCGGCGGCCAGCGGCAGCCACCCGGCGATCAGCATGGCGCCCAGGGCGATGTACGTGATGCCGGTCCCGATGCCGCCCACGGCCCGGCCGACCAGCGTCAGTACGGCCGAACTCATGCCGAGGCGGGTGTCCTCCTCGGCGATTCGGGCGGTGAGGCGGCGGTGCTCGTCCAGGAGGGCGTTCTGGGCGGTGTCGGAGCGCAGTTCGGCGGCGGCGTCCCGCTCCAGCAGCAGCCAGGAGAAGACCCGCACCCGGCGCTGGAGCGAGTTCCAGCGCTTGAAGCTGTGGAACCGCGCCCGCGCCGTGCGGACGGCGGCGGCGCCCACCGGCAGGACGGACAGCAGGAGCAGCGGGAGGAGGGCGGGGTGCAGTGAGGTGAGGACGCCGGCCGTGCCGACCAGCCCGAGGAGCGTGGAGGCCAGGGTGACGACCTGGCCGACGATCTGCCGGGCATAGAACAGGCCGCGGTCGGAAGCGCGGTAGGCGTCGTCGTGCCAGTCGGCGTCGTCGACGACCTCCAGCCGGACATGCGCGGTCAGCCGCAGGAAGTCACACTCCAGCGCGGTGCGGATCTTCGGCGTCACCCGCGCCTGCGCGACGGCGACCCCGGCCTCCAGAAGCGCCCGCGCGGACAGGAAACCCACCACGAGCAGGATCTGCGGCACCGCGCTGCGGACCTTGTCCGGCGTCGGCCCGTGACCGAACAGCTCCCGCAGCACACCCACCGAGGCCACCAGCCCGCAGGCCGCCATCGCCGCGGAGACCAGCTGCAGGACCACGACGGCCAGCGTGGCCGAGCGGTCCGCCTGCCACGCCAGCCGGCCGATCTGTCCCACGATGCGCGGCAGCCGCACCAGCACCTCGCGGACCGTCGACTGGGCCGCGGCGCCGTCGTAGACCGACCAGTACGCCTCCTTGAGCTCATCGGCCATATCGCCGTCCGCCGGACCCGTGGGCGCCGTCGTCGGCGGCAGGCCCAGTGGTTCACGGCGGGGACCCGGCACGCCGGCCCGCTCATCCGGTGACGAGGACGCGGACCCTCGCGTGGTGCTCATGCCCACCACCCCCGGTCCATACGGGAGGAGCGGCCGGCACGGTGCGCCGAAGCGTCAAGTACGCGCACGGGGCGGGCGGTCGGCGGCAGCGCGGACTGCCGCCGTTCGAACCGAAGAGGGCCGGTCACGGGGAGGGACGCACAATCCATGGCTTCTCCAGGAGGGCGGTCGTGGGCACAGGTGCTCTAAAGAACGGCCCGTTCCGCTCCCTGTAACGGGTGATGAGGAGTCAGATCATGGATGCATGTTCTATTGGGCGATGCTGGGCTGGCGAGGCCTTGGCGGCGGGCCCGGACCGTCTCTCGAACGGTGTGCATCACCCCATCGTGGGATTGCGCGGCCCTGGCGGCGGAGGTCGGACCGACGGGCCGGTCCGTCCGGGCCAGGACCTCATCCCCGTGCCGAGACCGTCACCGTCACCGGCCCCGAGGCGCCTGCCCGCGCTCGAACCCGGATCGTGCCGCGCTCCCCGGCGGGTACGACGCGTGGCCAGGCCGTGGCCGGGCCGCGCACCGACACCTGCCAGCCGGCTGCCGTAGCGGGAGTGGACAGCTCGCTGACACCGGAACGCCCCGAGGGGGCGTAGGTGAGGCGGAACGTCCGCGTCGCGGGGGCGTAGTCCCGTTCGCGTACCGTGCCTGCGACCGCGGGGGCGTAGGGGCGCGCGGTCTGTTCCTTGTTGGCGAGGAAGCGGCCGTCCTTGTCGACGGCGCAGTAGCCGCCGCCGTAACACCACTCCCAGCCCGACCAGCCGGAGCTGTAGCGGTCGAGGGAGGCGAGGGCGTCGCCGTAGAAGCGCGCCATCTGGGGCAGTGAGCTGTCCCGGGGGCCCCACTCCCCGATGACGACCGGAATGTGCTGGGCGCTCGGGTAGGCCGTGACGGCGTCCTCGTACGCTTCCAGCCAGCGCGCCGACGGGTCGTAGTCGCCGCCGGCTTCCATGGTGGCGTTGTAGAAGTGCGGTGCGTAGACGACCTTCGGGTCGTGGATGCGGCCGAGGCCGGTGGGCAGGCCCTCGCCGACGATCGGGGTGGGTTCGACGAACAGCCTGTGGTGGCGGTCGACCGTGCGGATCGCACGCGCGACCCGGTTGTACATCGGGGTGAGCTGCTCGGACTCGATGCGGCGGGCGGCTGCCGGGAGGTCCTCGCCCGTACGCTGCCGCCCCATGGGCTCGTTGATCACGTCATAGCCGAACACGGCGGGGTGGTGGCCGAAGCGCTCGGCGAGCACGCGCCACATGCGGGCCTGCGCCCGCTGGAGGTCGGCGTCCTCGTAGAGATGCTCGAAGGCGGCCTGTACGGCGGGCTCGAAGTACTCGGCGAACCAGTCGTCCGGGTGCGGGGTGAAGGGCAGCCCGTCGGTGCGGGTCGCCCACTCGGGGATGCCCCGATGGCCGAACTCGGGCCCGAAGACGTCCTGATGGGCATCGATGACGACCCGGACGCGCCAGCGGTGGGCCCAGTTGAGGACACGTTCGATCTTGCGGAGGTAGCGTGCGCTGTAGTGGCCGGGCCGGGGTTCCAGGTCGTCCCAGAAGACCAGCAGACGCGCGAAGTCGAAGCCCTGGTCGTGCAGATCGCGGAAGTGCCGTGGGGTGATCGCGCTGAGCGCGTCCGCGCCACGGTGCGCCTTGTCCCCGACGTTCCAGCCGCGGAGGGTGAGAGCGCGCCCGCGGTCGTCGGTGAGCGGCGGCGGTGTCGGGGCGGTGACGGTGGCGCGGTGGCGTGTGCCGCGCCCGGTAAGACCAGGGCGGCGACGGTGGCCAGGGCCACCCCCACCGCGACGAGGAAGCGGCTCCTGAACGTGATCCCCGCAGGCTTCACACTCACACCGACACGACCTTCCGAAGAGATGGCCCTCGACCCCTGCCCCCAACCTGGACCGCGGGTTCCCGGCACGGCTTCGCCTCCGCCATGGCCTCCCGCTCCGCCACGGCCTCGCACTCCGGACGGTCCGTCCTCCGGTGGGCTCAGACGGCCCGGTCCGCCGCGGGCAGGCGGGCCCAGTGCGTGGCGCCGTCCTCGTGGCTGCGGGTGCCGTGCGCGGTGGCCAGCGTGTCGACGATGTCCAGGCCGCGACCGTGTTCGTCCTGGGCGCAGGAGGCCGCCCAGGCTCCCTTGTGCGGACTCGGGCCGCCGTCGGTGATGCCGACCCACACCCGCCTGCCCGTCTGCTCACGCAGTACGTGCAGGGCCAGTGGCGGCTGCGCGTGCTCGACGGCGTTGGTCACCAGCTCGGACACCACCAGCAGTACCGAAGCGGCGGCGTCCTCGGTGACCTGCCAGCGGTGCAGCAAGGACCCGACGATCCGGCGGGCGTGTCCGACCGACTCCGGTCGGTGTGCGAGCCGGCACGTCGTGTGGTTGGCGGAGAGGGGGACGTCAGCGGAGCCGGCGGGCGGGGCACCGCCTGGCCGGTGCTGCCGTCGGCGGAGCTGAGCGTCGGTTTCCGGAGGAGGCGGGATCAGGGCGTGGATTTCCATGGTCGTCTGCCGGAAGTGAGGCGTCAGTGATGTCCGTGATCGAACGCATTCAGCGTGCACGGTGACCGCACCGCGAAACAGGCGGAGAATTACGTGAATCACCACCTAGGTATCGGCTACCTACCCGTTCGGCGCTCTGAGCTGGGCAAACAGGGGCACTGCGGCGGCCGGACGCCTCCCGAGGGCTGAGGCGGGCACGTCCTGGGCACCGCCCGCGTGCGCGTAGGCACGCTGCGGGTACCCCGTGGGTGCGTACCCCTACGGGTATTCCTCCCCTCACAGGATTGCGCCGCTGCGCACAGGATCGCTGTCACGACGTCCGCGAGCCATCCGGGGAGAATCCATCAACACCGCCGACCAGGACGACGGATCATGTGCGCACTATCGGGCAGCCCGGCTGCTGCACGACCAGGACGGCCCGTTGGAGGACGTCGCCGGCCGGCTGCTCCACGCCGAACCCGGCGGAAGGATCTGGGTCGTCGGCGCGCTGCGTGCCGCGGCACGCCTGGCCACGGCTCGCGGTGACACCGAAGCGGCTGTGACGTACCTACGGCGGGCGGTACGCGAACTGCCCGCCTCGGGGCAGGGCGCGCTCCTGGCCGAACTCGGCCAAGTGGAGGCCCCGGCTCATCCGGCGGCAGCGGTACGGCACTTGTGCGCATCGCTGGACGAGCTTGTCACCCCATCGGCACGGCAGGACGTGCTGCCCGTACTGGCCGACGCCCTGGCCCGCGGACAGCGCGGCTGCCAGGCGGCCGAGTTGCTCGAACGCGAGGCCCGGGTACTGGCCGCGGCCGATCCGCCGCGTCGCGATGCCGCGTTCGGCCTGCGGCTGCAGCGCGTGCTGATCGAGATGGATGACCTGGACAAACGGCCGTCGATGAGCGAGCGACTGGCCGAGCTGACGGCCGACAGCGCCCACGAACCGGACCGAGGACAGGGAAGCCGGCCGGCACACGACGAGGACCGGGACCGGGTACGGGAACGCGAACGGGCGGTGCGGGCCGTGCAGGCGGCACTCGCGGTCGGCACTCCTGCCGACGCGGCCGCCGTGGCCTCGTACGCGTGTGACGCGCTGGGCGGACCGCTGCCGCAGGACGGGGCCGCCGTCTCCGTGACCGGGCCGGCCCTCCTGGCCCTGGTCTGGTGCGACCGCTTCGACGAGGCCACGGACTTCCTCAACCGGCTGTCGGAACAGGCCCTGTGGTACGACTCCGCTCCGGCGCGGACGCTGCTCTCGATGGGCCGATGCGAGGCGGCCTACCGTACCGGCCGCCTGCAGCCTGCCCTGGAGGCCGCCCGCCAATGGCTCGACCTGGCCTCGGCCTCGCACGGGAACCCCATGGTGCCCCTCGCGGTCGCCGGAGTCCTGCGCGTACTGGTGGAGACCACGGGACGGCGTACGGAAGCCGGGACGCTGCTGCGCTCGGCCGACCCCGAGCGGTACGGCACCGGCTGGCAGTGGGCCCACTTCCTGGAGGCGCGGGCGCGGCTGCATCTGGCGCACGGCGACCTCCAGAGGGCCCTGGACGACCTCCAGGAGTGCGGCCGCCGCCAGATCGCCTGGCAGCGCGACAACCCCGCCATCCTCCCGTGGAGGTCCCTCGCCGCCTTCACCCACCTCGCTCTGGACCGCCCCGAGCAGGCCGCCCGCCTGGCGCACCAGGAACGGGAGCAGGCCCAGGACTGGGGCACACCGCGCGCGCTGGGCATCAGCCTGCGCACCGTCGGCATGACCACACGCGGCCACCACGCCCTGAAGCCGCTGGAGGACTCGGTGGGCCTGCTCGAAGAGGCCGGAGCGGCCCTCGAACAGGCCCGGTCGCTCGTCGAGTACGGCACCGCGCGCTTCGCGGCCGGGCACACCCGGCTGGCCCGCGAGGTCGCCTTCCAGGGGCTGGCCCTCGCCCGGCAGTGCGGGGCCGTCGACCTCGCCGACCTGGCGCGCGACCGTCTGCGCGCGTTCGGTGCCCGGCCCCGGAGAGCGCACGCGACCGGGGTCTCGGCCCTGACCGAAAGCGAACGTCGCGTCGCGGTGCTGGCCGCCCGCGGGCTGACCAACCGGGAGATCGCGGAGACCCTGTTCATCACACGGCGGACCGTCGAGAACCACTTGACCGGCACCTTCCGCAAGCTCGGCATCACGGGAAGGCGGGAGCTGGCGCCCTTGCTCGCTCCCGAGGGGCGGTCGTGACGGGGCGGCAGGCCCCGTCGGCCGTCGTGGGAGCGGGGGCCGGCCTGGTCGGGACCGTCCGTCAGGGAGCTGTCCGCGGCCGTCCGTCGCGACGGGCCCGGCCGCGGCCGTCCGTGCGGCACAGATCGGAAGAGCACACGTAA
>NZ_JBSFJF010000067.1:0-36954 GCF_053597915.1 Streptomyces sp. NPDC001219
CCGCGGCCTTGGCCATCAGCTCCTTGTCGCGGTGGACGACCACCTGCGGAGCACTCACTTGGCGGCCGCCTTCTTCGCGGGCTTCTTCGCCGCGGCTTGTACCCGATGCCGAAGACCGTACTGATGGAGTCGCGCAGACCGGGCCCCAGGCGGCGGCGCAGCCGGGCGATATGGACATCGACCGTGCGGTTGCTGGACTGGCAGCTGGGCCAGACGGCGGCCATCAGCTGCTCCCGGGTGAAGGCGCGGCGGGGGTGCAGCACGAGGTGCGCCAGCAGGTCGAACTCCAGCCGGGGCAGGTCGAGTTGGCGGCCCCTGACGAAGACGGTACGGGCCGCGGTGTCGATCCGGATCTGCTCCGGCCGGGCCCGGCCCGCCGTCGGCGCACCGGCCGGTTCCTCGCGCGGCGGCGCCAGGATGATGTGGACCTCGTCCGACGGCAGCCGGTGCACCGACACGGGCTCCAGGTCGTGCAGGGTCAGTTGCCAGGTGCCGTCGGGGAGCCGGTCGACCGCCAGGGGTGGCCCTTCGCCGGTCCCTGCCGTGTGCGGCCGGCCCGAGTCGGCGTCCGGTCGCGGCGCAAGCGGGGTCGTCGAGGAGTTCATAAACATGATCTGGGCCCATTCCTCTTGCAAAGCAGGCGTGTACGGACAGACATGGCGGTGCTCGACGTGCACAGGTGCGGAAGTGCTCTGCGGCGGTCGTGGCGCAGCCCGGTGGTGCGGCCGGTGGCGGCCAGGCACTTGTGGTGCAGGTCCGCCCAGCGGGGGTGATCGCTCCCTTCGAGCCGCAGGAACGCTCGCGCCCATGCCCGTACCCAGCCATGACGTGGTGTGAAGTCACGGCCTCCGGTCCGGATGAACGCTACATGTGATCGCGCGCTTCCGGAAAGTAGCATCCGCTAATTCGGTTGCTCTTGAGCCGAATTTGTGGTGCGCGGCGCCAACCCGGCGGCCGGTGCGGTGGGTTGGGCCGCGGAGGCCGCTGTCGCGTTCAACAAGTGCACCCGGAATTCCTTGAACGTTGACGCTCCGGTGTCCGCGCCGCCGGGCGCCCGGGCGCGCCTGCCCGGTCCGGTCCGCCCGCCGCCCGGTGGGGTGCCGGTCTCGGCCGGTGTGGCCGGAAGGTGCCGGTGAACCGATCGGGGGAGCCGCGGAGTTGTGGGCGGCCCCGGCCGGGCGGGGCTCGCCGTCAGGGGTTTCGTGGCGTCACGGGCTCCGTCCGGTCCCGTGTGGAGGTCCGGCCAGGGAAACCGGGGATACGGAGGAGTAATCGGCAATGATGTCCGCTTGTGGAGGCCTTGCAAACATGTGAATATGCCAAATAACTGGCCCGTGACGAACGGGGTGGCAAAGTGGAGGCCTTCTGGAGGGCGGTCCGAGAAGTTGTTTCCTTTTCAATCTCATCGAGACTAAAAGGTGCGGAACCAGATATTCCAGGCGGCTTGTTTTCGCAATGAGTTGATGATGAGTAGGGTGTGGCCGCTGTCACTTGACCGGTGGCAGGGGTCCAGCTGAATTCGGCGCAGCTGGAATGCCGTGTGGGGGAAGACGCCTTCGTGACCGGGAGGGGACCATGGCGGCCGGCTCTTTCGAGGGGCAGTACGTGTGGAGTCCAGCGGCCGATGACCGGGCGCTGGCGCGCGCGTGTATGGACGTCAGGGCCGGGCGCTACTTGAGTGCGCACGAGGTGCTGCGCGAGGCCCGGGGGGATTTCGAGGTACGGGCCCACCGGTCGCTGGTACTGGCCTCCGTGGCGGCCGATTCGGACCTCGCCGAGCGCTGGCTGGCCGAGGAGCCGGGTCCGGAGGCGGCGCTGCTCTGGGCCCGGGTGGCGATGCTCCGGGCCCTGCGCATGGCCGACGCCGGTGACCGGCGGCAGGGCGCTCTGGCGCGGATAGCGCAGTCGGCCTGCGAGCGGGCCGCGAAGCTGCTTCCCGACGATCCCACCCCGTGGGTGGCCCAGCTGGCGCTGACGCGCCTCGACCGCCCCCAGGACCCCGCGCCGCAGGGGCTGCTGACCGCGCCGGCCGGCCCGTGGTACCTCCTCGCGCACATCCTCCGGCTCGACCCCTGGCACCGCGAGGCGCACCACCGCTTCCTGTCGTTCTTCTTCACCCGCTATGGCGGTTCGTCGAGCGCGAGCTGGGACGTGGCCGCGTTCCTGAGCCAGCGGGCCCCGGCCGGCTCACCGCTGCGGCTGCTGCCGCTGGTGGCCCTGGTCGAGGACTACAACCCGTCCGCGCTGCTCGCGGACCACACCTGGGAGCAGCCCCAGTGGATCAGCACCGCGATGGGCATCCACCACAACTGGTTCCCGCAGGTGGCCGGTTACCGCTTCACGCCGGTGCTGGACCTGGCGTATCTGGCGCATGCGCTGTTCATGGCGAAACGTGAATTCGAGGCGCGCGAGGTCTTCACCGCGATGGGGCCCTATGCCTCGCGTATGCCCTGGAGCGCATTCGGTGATCCCGAGGAGCAGTTGACGAAAGCCAGGCGTTCTTGCGGGCTCCCCGTTCCGCACAGCGGCTGACGTGCCGGCCGTCCCGTGACGGCGTGAATTTCTTGCCGTAAAAGGCAATCCATTCTGCACCATCCATGCGAACAAAACAGCCCGATCCATTCACCCCCGGTTCCCCCCAGAAAGGTTTCGGTTGTGTCCGAGCGTACGTCACCAGCTCGCTCGCAAAACCCCCACGTGGCAGATCCCGTCACCCTTGACGACGATGCCACTCTCCACGCCATGGGCTATCCGCGGAAACTCACCCGCAGATTCCGCGCGTTCGACAACTTCGCGATCTCCTTCACCATCATCAACATCATTTCCGGCATCTTCTCCTCCGTCGGCTTCGGGATGAACGCCGGCGGGCCGCGAATCCTGATCTTCGGATGGATCGGGGTGTCGGTGATGGTGCTGTTCGTCGGCGCCGCCATGGGCGAGATCGCCTCCGCCTACCCGACCAGCGGCGCGCTGTACTTCTCGGCCGGCAAGCTCGCCAAGCGCCACCAGGGCGCCTGGTCCTGGTACACGGGCTGGCTGAACTTCGTCGGCCAGGTCGGCGGCACCGCCGCCACCAACTTCGCCGCCGCCACCTTCATCCAGGCGTTCCTCGCCATGCAGTGGCCGTCCTACGAGGCGAGGCCGCAGCAGACGGTCGGCATCACCGCGGCCATCCTCCTCCTCCAGGCGCTGGCCAACACGTATACCGTGCGCCTGGTCGCGGTGGTGAACCGGATTTCCGTCTGGTGGCTGCTGATCGGCATGGTGGTGATCGTCGGTGCACTGACCGTGATACCCGACCACCATCAGCCGCCCTCGTTCGCCCTGCACTTCGCCAACAACACCGGCTTCACACAAGCGATTTACGGCGGAATGCTGGGTCTGCTCGTCACCAGCTGGACCTTCACCGGCTTCGACGGCAGTTTCCACATGTCCGAAGAAACGGTGAAGGCAACGGTCAACGCGCCCCGGGGCATCATGCGGGCGATCAGCTACTCCGCGATCACCGGACTGATCCTCATGCTCGCGCTGGTGTATGCGATCCGTGACTACGGACATGCGGCGAGTGCCGAGGCGCCGCCGGTGCAGATTCTCGTCGACGCGCTCGGCCAAAACACCGCCAGCTTCCTGCTGCTGATCGTTATCGGCGCCATGCTGTTCTGCGGGCTCGCCAACATGACCAGCAATACCCGGCAGATCTTCGCCTTCTCCCGCGACGGCGCGATGCCCGGCTCCCGTTGGTGGCATTCGGTGTCCGCGCGTACCCGTACCCCGGTCAAGGCCGTCTGGCTCGCCGCGGCCTGCCCCCTGGTGCTGGTCCTGCCCGGCTGGTGGTCGCACACCGCCTTCACCGCGGTGGTGAGCGTCAACGTCGTCGGGCTGTTCCTCGCCTACGCCGTGCCCATCTTCCTGCGGCTGCGGCTCACCGACTTCCAGGCCGGTCCGTGGAACCTCGGGCGCTACGGCAAGCCCGTCGCCGCGATCGCGGTGACCTGGATTCTGATCAGCAATGTGCTGTTCATGCTGCCGCAGGCGTCCCCGATCACCCCGGCCTCGTTCAACTACGCGCCGATCGCGCTGGCCGTGGTGCTGGTCATCGCCACCGTGTGGTGGTTCGCCACCGCCCGGCAGCGCTTCCAGGGGCCGGTCAGCTACGGCCGCCCCGACGAGGTCGCCGCCATGGACCTGATCTAGAACCGGCCGGACGGACGGCGACGGACGGTCCCGCCGGAGCACTCGCTCCGGTGGGGCCGCCCCGCCCACGCCCCGTCACCACCGGCCCGCCCGCTTCCCGTTCACGCACCTCCTGACCCCACCAGAAGGGACGAAAACCCGGTATGGCCTCCCTCGGCAACGCTCCGGATCAGCAGCCCGTCACCGGCGAACTCGTCGTCAGCACCGCCTCGTTGGACGACTGGCACGAGGTCGCCCAGTGGGCCGCCGACGAGGAGTGGAACCCCGGACGCGGCGACACCGCCTGCTTCCACCCCACCGACCCCGCCGGATTCTTCATCGGACGCCGCGGCGGACGGACCGTCTCCGCGGTCTCGGTCGTCACCTACTCGGACGCCTACGCGTTCCTGGGCTACTACCTCGTCCACCCCGACCACCGCGGTCAGGGCCTGGGCCTCGCCACCTGGCGCGCCGCCTTCCCGCACGCCGGTGTCCGCACCGTGGGGCTCGACGCGGTCCCCGCCCAGCAGGAGACCTACCGGCGCGCCGGGTTCGCCCCCGCCCACGAGACCGTCCGCTACGGCGGACGCCCCGTCGGCCCCGGCACCCCCACGCCGGAGGTCGTCCCCGTCACGCCTGCGCATCTCGATGCCGTCGCCGACTACGACCGGCGCTGCTTCCCCGCCGACCGCCGGGCGTTCGTCGGCCGCTGGCTGGCGGCTTCCGGCCACACCGCGCTGGCGTATCTGCGCGACGGCGCGGTCGCCGGCTACGGGGTGCTCCGCCCGGCCCGCACCGGTCACCGCATCGGCCCGCTCTTCGCCGACACCACCGAGGCCGCCGAGGCGCTCTTCGACGCCCTCGCGGCGGCCGCCGGGCCGGACGGCGAACTCTTCATGGACGTCCCCGGTCCCCGGCAGGACGCCCACACCCTGGTCACCTCCCGTGGGCTGAGCCCGCGGTCGCACACCGTGCGGATGTACACCGGCCCGGTGCCGGCGGCGGAGCAGGAGCGCACCTTCGGCGTCACCAGTCTGGAACTCGGCTGACGGACGGCGGCCTGCCGTACGCGGACCGTTGTCGACGGCTCCCACCCCGCACCGGCCGGGTGGGAGCCGTCGGTCCGCTCAGGCGCCGACCGTGCCGTCGATGGCCTCGCGGAGGAAGTCCGCGTGGCCGTTGTGGCGGGCGTACTCATGGATCAGGTGCAGCATCACCAGCCGCAGCGAGACATGCCCGCCCCAGCGCGGCTGGTAGCCCGTGACGTCGAGCGAGGCGGCCTCCCCGGGCACTCCGGAACGGTCCGGGAAGGCGGCGGTCGAGGCGATCTTCCCGAGCGCCGCGGGCGGCCGCAAGGGGTTTGTCCGGGGCGCGGTGAGCGGGCGGCCCGGCCCGGAGCGCGGTGCCCGCCCGGCACCGCGCTCTCCCGCCCGTGGCACCGGTTCCTCGCGCACGACCGCACCGCGGGGACGCCCAACTCCGGGCGCCGGAAGCCCCGTTACGGCGCGCGCGACGGCAGACCGCGGAGAGGCGGGGCAGAATCGCCCGTCACCCATCACCCATCACCCGTCACCCGGAAGCCGGCGTCAAGGGACACCGCCGCGCGGCACGTAACTCCCGCCGCGTGCTCCGCCGCCGCTCAGCCGGTGGTGGTGCTCAGGGCAGATACCGTTCGATGGCGCCGGGTCCCTCCTCAGCGATCAGACGCCTGGCCCATTCCAGGCTCGCGGGGGTGGGTTCGCGCCCGGACGCCTTCACCAGGTCCTCCGGGTCGTAGGGCCGCTCGCTACCGGTGTACAGCTGAGTCGGCCGCCGCTCGGCCGCCTGCTCCCTGCCATTGCTCGTCACAGGGTCCTCCTCTGTCCGCGCCCGCCGAGTCGCCGGGACCTCGCTTGGTTCCATCATGGGACCGCCTCCGAACACCCGCACGGTGTACGCCGGTCCCGGCCCGGCCACCGCGGCGGTGGCGCCCTGGTCACCGCGCCCGCAGGCCGGTCAGCGGGCCGGCCCCGGAGCCCCGGAATAGTGCGGCGGGAACGCCAGCTCGGTCCAGATCGTCTTGCCGTACGGCGTGTAGCGCGTACCCCAGCGCTGCACCAGCTGCGCGACGATGAACAAGCCCCGGCCGCCCTCGTCGTCGCTGGCGCTGTGCCGCAGGTGGGGCGAGGTGTGGGCGGTGTCCGAGACCTCGGTCAGCAGGGTGCGGTCGCGCAGCAGCCGCAGATGCAGCGGCCCGGCGGCATGCCGGATGCCGTTGGTGACCAGCTCGCTGACCACGAGTTCGGTGGTGTAGGACAGCTCCTCCAGACCCCACTCCCGCAGCTGCCCGGTGGCCAGCTCACGGGCCTTGCCCACCGCGGCCGGTTCCGCGGGCAGCTCCCAGGCCGCCACCTGCCGGGCGTCCAGCTCACGGGTGCGCACCAGCAGCAGCGCCGAGTCGTCGGCGGCCGGACCGTCCGGCAGCAGTTCGGCCAGCGCCCGGTCACACAGCTCGGCCAGCGGCCGGCGGTGCTCGCCCAGCACCCGGCCGAGGATCTCCATCCCCGCGTCCACGTCCCGGTCCCGGCCCTCCACCAGCCCGTTCGTGAACAGGGCCAGCAGACTGCCGACCGGCAGCTCCATCTCCAGGGACTCGAACGGCAGACCCCCCAGACCCAGGGGCGGGCCCGCCGGAAGATCCGGGAAGGACACACCGCGCTCCGGGTCGACGACGGCCGGCGGCAGATGCCCGGCCCGCGCCATGGTGCAGCGCCGCGACACCGGGTCGTAGACCGCGTACAGGCAGGTCACGCCGGTGGCCTCGTCGTCCGTGCCGAGGTCCGTGCCGACCGTGGCGGTCTGCTCCTCGGCGGTCTGCTCCACCAGATCGTCCAGCCGGCCCAGCAGCTCGTCGGGCGCCAGGTCCAGCCGGGCCAGCGCGCGTACCGTCGTCCGCAGCCGCCCCATGGTCGCCGCCGCCTGGAGGCCGTGGCCCACCACGTCCCCGACGACCAGACCGACCCGGGTGCCCGAGAGCCCGATGACGTCGAACCAGTCGCCGCCGACCCCGGCCCGGTCGTCGCTGGGCAGATAGCGGTAGGCCAGATCGACGGCGGACGGCGACGACAGATGCCGGGGCAGCAGACTGCGCTGCAGGGTCAGCGCGGCGGTGTGCTCCCGGGTGAAGCGGCGGGCGTTGTCCAGGCACACCGCCGTCCGGGTGACCAGCTCGTCGGCGAGTTCGATCTCCTCCTTGTCGAACGGCGTCATCGGGGCGCCGCGGCGGAAGGTGACCAGTCCCATGGGGGTGCCGCCGGCCCGCAGGGGCACGACGACGGTGTTCTCGTCGCGCACCATCCCGCCCGAGGACAGGCTGCGGTACTGGAGCGAGCCGGGCGGGTACTCGACGCGGTGCGGGCCGTGCGGCGGGCCGTCCGGCCCGTCGTGGGCGGAGCGGGCGGCGACCCGGACGAGGGTGGGCAGCGTCCCGCCGGCCGGTTCCGGCTCGTCCCCGTTCCGTACGGACTGCATCAGGTCGACGGTGACCGTGGTCGCGAACTCCGGCACCGCCACCTCGGTGACCTCCCGGGCGGTGGCGGCCATGTCGAGGGTGGTGCCGATCCGCGCGCCCGCCTCCACCAGGAGGTTCAGCCGGCGCTGCGCCTGGTAGCGGCCGGTGATGTCGAAGGCGTCCTCACACACCCCGAGCACCTGCCCGTGGGTGTCCTGGAGCCGGTAGTAGGAGCAGGACCAGACGTGGTCGGGACCGGGGTCGGAGGGCTGCTGGCCGACGAAGTGCAGATCGAGGATCGGCTCGCCGGTGTCGATGACATGGTGCATCACCGCGTCGAGGCTGCGCGGATACCCCTCGGTGAGGAACTCGCCGTCCGGATACAGCTCATCGGCACGGGCCCCGAGGAACTCCCGCATCGGCAGCCCGATCTCCCGGCAGTAGGCGCTGTTCGCCCAGGTCAGCCGTAGCTCGGTGTCATAGATGCCCAGGCCCACCGGGGACTGGGTGGCCAGCCCGTGCAGCATCGCCTGGCGGGACTCCCACATCCGGTGGGCCTCCCGTTCGGCCGCCACCAGGACCCGGGCCGGCCGCTCGCCGGAGCCCCCGGACACCTTGGTGAGCGGACAGAGCGCGGCGGCCATCCGCACCAGCCGGCCGTTGCGGTGCCGCATCGTGAGCTCCCGGCCGCCGCTCAGCGCGTCCTCCGGCGCGGGCCCGGTCCCCCGGACGGCGGGCGGGACCAGCGTCTCCAGGGGCTTGCCGACGATCTCCTCCGGCAGATAGCCGAGGAGGTGCTGGGCCGCCGGGCTCCAGCCGATGACCAGGTCCTGGGCGTCCAGAACCACTGTGGCCGCCCTGGTGACGTCGAGGGGACCACGGAAGTCGGCGTTCCCCGCCGCGTTCCATGCGTTCATGGCATCAACCCAGCCCGGTTCAGTATCTACAGCATCGAGCCGGATCAAGACCGGCACAACTGCGCTGCCGCACGGGCGACGCGCCCTTGGTGCGGCCCCGCCCCGTCGCTGGCATGGTGGGAAGGGGCGCTGAGCAACAGGAGGCAGATGCCATGTCGGCCCACGGCCCGGTCCCCGCGGTACGCGGCGCGCCCTGCTGGGTCAGCCTGATGGCCCGCGATCTGGACGCCGCGCAGGAGTTCTACTCCGCGGTGCTGGGCTGGCGGTTCCGCGCGGCCAGCCTCGGTGAGGAGTTCTGCCTCGCGCTGGCCGACGGCCAGCCGGTCGCCAGTATCGGCGCCCTCGCCCAGAGCTTCCAGGTCGCGGTGGCCTGGACCTCCTATTTCGCGGTGGAGAACGCCGACGAGACCGCCGCCAGCATCCGTGAGCGCGGGGCCACCGTCGCCGTCGGCCCGCTGAAGCTCGGCCCCGGACGCGCCGCCCTCGCCGCCGACCCCGACGGCGCCATCTTCGGCTTCTGGGAGGGGCAGACGCTGGCCTGGTCGGTCGGCCAGGGCAACGCGCCCACCTGCCTCGAACTGCGCACCCGGGACGCCTTCGCCGCCGCCATCTTCTACGCCGAGGTCTTCGGCTGGGCCTCCGGGGAGCCCGGCGGCTGCGATGTGACCTACGAACACGACCAGGTGAGCGTCAGCGACGGCACGCACACCGTCGCCACCCTGCGCGGCGGCGCCGTCGAGTCCGCCCCGGACCCGCGGGTGCGCCCCCGCTGGCACGTCCACTTCCCGGTCCGCGAGATCGAGAAGGTGACGGCCACCGCGGTGGCCGCCGGCGGCACCGTCACCCCCGTCACCCCGACCGCGGACGGCGAGGGCAGCCAGGCCGTCATCCGCGACCCCGACGGCGGCCTGTTCACCGTCACCTCGGTCTGACCCGGCGGCCGCCCGGTCCCGCCGCGGCGCCTCCGTCACCGGCCCTGCTCCGCCTCCAGCGGCGGACACCACGACGACTGCTTCTGTCCGCCGACCCGGCCGCAGAACCCCGCCTGGGTGGGCCGGCCCGCGCCGTCGATGTGCTGAACGGACAGCAGCTTGTCCAACGGGACCTGGCGGTCCACGTCGCCGCCGAAGCTGATGATGCCGCTCTCCCCGTCGAGCGCCTCGTTCCCGTGGACACCGCTGATCGCATGCCAGACGGCGGGCGGGGTCAACGGCATCTGCGTGGCGTCCTCGCGCAGTTGCTTGACGGCGTTGACGTACAGCTTGACGGCGTCGAAACCGAGTGCCGCGTGACCGTCCAGCGAGGAGTTCGCGACCTGGGCGCACTCCTCGGGGAACAGCCGGCTCAGCTCCGTGTACAGCTCGCTGGTGTCGTCGCAGCGCGCCGAGCCCAGCGTGAAGTCGAGGAAGTCGTACGGGATACCGGGGTAGTGCTGCCGTCGCTCCGCGTCGGCGGCCAGCCGGGCCACGTCGTCGCCGCCGAGGAGCGCGGGCGGGTCCGAGTTGCAGGACTCGTTGATGCCGCCGAGCAGCGACTCGAAGTCCTCCGAGCGCCCCGCGAAGAACACCACGCCCGGGTAGGAACAGCTCCGCTGCCCGACCGTCCCGGGACCGGGGGCGTCCGACGAGGGCTCCGCGCCCGGCGGCGGGGGCGGCGTGAAGAAGGTCTTCTCGACCGTGAACCCGCGGGCACGGAAGCGCCGGGCGACATCCTCGCTGAGGGTCTTGCTGTAGGTGTCGCTGGGATCGGCGGAGCCGACGATCCGGACCTGCCGGACCGGCCTGCGCCGGTCGTGTCCCACGACGTGATCGGCGTACGCCGCGGCGACCGCCGCCTCCCGGGAGTTCTGCGGCGACACCTGGAAGTACATCGGGGACTGCCGTACCAGTGAGTCCGCCGACAGCGTGGTGGCCACCATCGGCAGCCCCGCCGCGGTCAGTCTGCGGATCGTCCGGTTGGTGGCCTCCCGGCTCTGGTCGAGTCCGGTGACCCCGACCAGGGACGCGTCCTGCCGCTTGAGCCCCTCCAGGATGTCCACCACCCGGGTGCCGAAGCGCATGCCCGACCCGGCGTTGGCGGGGAACAGGCGCAGGATCGGCTCCGCGGCGCCGGAGCTGCGCAGCTGCCGGGACTGTGCGCTCGCCGCGCCCTGGAGCGCCTCGCGCCCGTAGGCGAGCTGCCCGGTGGACTTCCCCGAGACGCTGAGCAGCGCCGACAGATGGACGAGGGTGACGAACGGGCGCTCCGGCGCCGCGCGATGGAGCTCCTCGGCGCGGGCGTTCTGGGCGTGGATGGTCCGGAGGGTCTTGTTGAGCAGCGGGTCGGGGGAGTGGAAGGTGAACCCGTGCCGTGCCACCCCGATGCACTCCCCGGTCTCCGCGGTGCGCAGGGTGTCCGCGTCGTCCTCGAAGCGGTGCAGACCGCAGTGCGCCTGCCGGTAGCCGCTCTCCCGGCCCAGCACCAGCCCGCCCGCCCCCAGCAGCCCGACGACGACACCGCACGCCGCCGCCACCGACACCACCCGGCGGGCCCACAACGGGGGTTCGGGAATCCGCAGCCGGGCGTCCTGGGCGACCTCCAGCCGCCGGGTCAGCTCATAGCTCTCGTCGGACGGCGGCAGCAGCCGCGGAACGCTGACCGGCAGATACCAGGGCGCGCGGTTACGGGCCCGGCCCTGGTGCAGAAAGGTGTCCCGCCAGCCGCCGTAGAGCCGGTCGGCCGGCTCCCACAGGGAGCTGTGGCCCCAGTCGGCCCGGATGCCGGTGCCGTCGGCGGGCGGCTCGGCGCCGCAGCTGATGATCAGCAGCGGGTCGAAGGCGCCCGTCTCGTTGCGTACGTCGATGATGGTCTGCAGCAGCGGATAGCCGTGGTTGCCGGCGTCCGCCCCGTCGAGCAGCGCCACACAGTACGCGGTGCGCCGGGCCGTACGGGGGCGCCAGATGCGGCGGCGGAACGCGACCCGCAGGTCCTCCAGGAAGGCGTTGACCATCAGCTTGCGTAACTGTTCCGGGTCTTCGACCTGGTGGTGGGGCGCGGTCAGCCGCTCGGCGAAGCCGAGGAAGGTGCCCGGGTCGCGCGGCGCGAGATAGGGCTGGTTGAGCAGCCAGCGGTACTCGCGGCCGAGCCCGCGGCGGACCCGGAACCAGGCGAGCGGGAAGACATGGACGGCGAACAGCCACACCCACCACGGCACGGCGCCGTCCACGGCGAGTTCGGTCTCCGGGGACCGCAGCAGCCCGAACAGCCGCCGGCGCCGGAACTCCCGCTCGCGCAGCCCGTGCAGCAGGGTGTGGTCGTTGCCCTCCACCCCGCCGGGGTACGCGGAGCCGCCGGCCGCCCCGGCCTGGGTCAGCCAGTTGACCAGGCCGAACCGGCGGAAGCGGACCCGTCCGTCGCTGCCGTGGACGCTGCGGGCGAAGCCCTGCGCGAGCTGCTCCAGGGCGAGGCGCGCCGCCTCGACGGAATCCGGGGCCGGGGGCGGTGAGCCGGCCCGGAGGTCGTGCAGAGCGTGCGGGACCCGCCGGGGGTCGGCGTGGCTGAGGAAGGAGCTGAGGCCCCGGGCGAGTTGGGTGTGGTCGTCCCCGCTGACCAGACAGATCACCGGCAGGCCCTCGCGCCCCTGGGCCACTCCGCGGTGCCGCACCGGCTCCGGGCACTCCCGGCGCCGGGGCCTGCGCACCAGATCTGCTATCAGACGCAGCAGATGCCCGGCTCCGCGGAAGACGGGGATAGTGGAATCGAGTTCGTTCGACGCCATGACGCCCCTGAGTAAGGGTCGGAGTAGGGCCGGTATTCTGACACCGCTCCGCGGGCGGTCGCTATGGTTCCGCCACACTCAGGGGGCCGTACGCTCACCGGCCCCGCACTCCCTCGTCGTCCGAAGGGGCGGGGCCGGTCGCGCAGTTGGCTGCGGTCCGTCAGTTCAGCGCGTCACCGCCGGCCGCGCCGGGGTCCTGGGCACCCGCGCCCGGGTCCTCCGCTCCGGCACCGGGGTCCTGCGCTCCGGTACCGGGGTCCTCGGCGCCCGCACCCGGGTCGCCCGCTCCCGCGCCGGCGTTCCCGGCCCCCGCGTTGCCGGCACCGGCGTTTCCCGCGCCGCCGTTGCCCGCACCGTTGCCGCCGCCGGCCGCGTTGTCGCTGCCGCCGGCCGCGTTACCGCCACCGGCCGCGTTGCCGCCGCCGTTGTCACCGCCCCCGGCGCCGATCTCCGCGCCCGTGGCCTTCAGCGCGTCGGTGACCGGCTGGAAGAAGGTCTCGCCGCCGGCGGTGCAGTCGCCGCTGCCGCCGGAGGTCAGCCCGACCGCCGAGTCGTCGGAGAACATCGCGCCGCCGCTGTCGCCGGGCTCCGCGCAGACATCCGTCTGTATGAGGCCGTTGACGATGTCGCCGTTGCCGTAGTTCACCGTGGCGTCGAGGCCGGTGACCGTGCCGTCGTGCAGGCCGGTGGTGCTGCCCGAGCGCTGCACCTTCATGCCGACGGCGGCCTCGGCGGCCTTGGTGATCTCCTGGGTGCTGCCGTTGCCCAGGTCCACCGCGCTCTGTGGCTTGGCGGCGGTGTCGTCGTAGGTGACCAGCGCGAAGTCGGTCTTCGGGAACTTGGAGTCGGCCACCGTGCCGAGCGGCTGGCCGCCGCCCTGGTCCGCCGTCCAGGTCTTGGAGTCGTTGCCGCAGTGACCGGCCGTCAGGAAGGCCGGTGCGCCCTTGACCGTGACGTTGAAGCCCAGCGAGCAGCGGGCGTTGCCACCGAAGATGGCACTGCCGCCGACCGGCCCGGCGGCCTGCCCGCCGCCCCCGGCACCGCCACCACCGTCTCCGGCACCTCCTGCGGCGTCTCCCGCGCCACCTGCGGCATCTCCGGCGCCACCCGCGGCGTCTCCCGCGCCACCCGCGGCGTCTCCCGCGCCACCTGCGGCATCTCCGGCGCCACCCGCGGCGTCTCCGGCACCTCCTGCGGCGTCTCCCGCGCCACCCGCCGCGTCTCCCGCACCGCCCGCGGCGCTGCCGGCCGCGCCTCCCGCGTCCCCGCCGTCGAACCGCTTGAACTCACCCTGTGACCGCTTGACGGTCACCATGCCCGTGCCCATACCGTCCGTGGCCTTGGTCAGGGTGGCCATCTTTGCGCCGGTGACCGTTCTGTCGGCGGTCACCACGATCTTGTTGGTCTTCGGGTCGATCGACCAGGCGGTGCCGGGCACCGCGGCGGACTCGCGCAGGCTCCTGGTACCGGACTTCAGCGCGGTCATGCTGTTGTGGACGACCTTGGCGACGGCGCCCTTGGCCCGGACGTTCTCGGCGTCCTCCTCGGACAGGACGTTCATGACCAGGTGGCCCTTGGAACTGTCCAGATACCAGCCCGCGCCGTTGTCCTCGAGGTCCGCCTTCAGGGATGTCGCCATCTGCGTGGCGGAGTGGGCGCTGAACGTCTTGAGGGCCGCCGGCTGGTCCGTGCTCGCGTTGGCATTGGGGAGCAGGATCGCTGCGGCCGCGACGGCGGCCACACCGGCGGTGGCGATGGCGCCGGTCCGCAGGCGCTTGTTCACATGTCGGTGGCTCAATTCACTGACCTCCAGGGACGCACAGGAACGAGGCACACGGGAGACCGCGGTGCGTCGCGTCAGCACCCGTGTGTTGGTGCACACCCAGTCCTACGTAGCCCCGCGCACCCCGGTCTCACGGCCACTCAAGCTGTGATGAATTCCGACGCTTGCGGGGGCGAACGTTTACACTCCCGGGCCCGCCCGAGCGCCCCGGCGGCGCGGAAGCCCCCGGCACCCGCCCCGCACCGCCCGTCCGGCGGCCCGGCCGGGTGCCGCTGTCCGGTGCGGCATGACCAGCCTCACGTCCCGGGGGAGAGGGCCCGGAATCCCGGTGGACACGGGGCGTAAAGGGCAGCTGTGGCCGCGCTTAAGAAATCCTCGATGGACCGCGCGGCCGAGGTACGGAAGATTTCCTGAGGAAGATCGGGCGGCCGGCGCGGGCCCCCGGCAGGTCACACGCACGTACGGGAGCCACAGCGGTGAAGGCACTGGTCAAGCAGAAGACGGAGCCGGGTCTCTGGCTCATGGACGTGCCGGAGCCGGCCATCGGCCCCGGAGATGTGCTGATCAAGGTGCTGCGCACCGGCATCTGCGGTACGGATCTGCACATCCGGGCGTGGGACGGCTGGGCCCAGCAGGCCGTGAACACCCCGCTGACCCTCGGCCACGAATTCGTCGGCGAGGTGGTGGAAACCGGCCGCGACGTGGCCGACGTCAAGGCCGGCGACCTGGTCAGCGGTGAGGGCCATCTGGTCTGCGGCAAGTGCCGCAACTGTCTGGCCGGCCGCCGCCATCTGTGCCGCGCCACCGTCGGCCTCGGCGTCGGCCGGGACGGTGCCTTCGCCGAGTACGTCGCGCTGCCCGCCTCCAACGTCTGGGTGCACCGCGTCCCGGTGGACCTCGACATCGCCGCCGTCTTCGACCCGTTCGGCAACGCCGTGCACACCGCGCTGTCGTTCCCGCTGGTCGGCGAGGATGTGCTGATCACCGGCGCGGGGCCGATCGGCATCATGGCCGCGGCCGTCGCCCGGCACGCCGGAGCCCGCAACGTCATGATCACGGACGTCAGCGAGGAGCGCCTCGCCCTGGCCCGCAAGGTCGGCGTCAGCCTGGCCCTCAACGTCGGCGAGGCGACCATCGCCGACGGTCAGCGCGAACTGGGCCTGCGCGAGGGCTTCGACATCGGGCTGGAGATGTCCGGGCGGCCCGAGGCGATGCGCGACATGATCACCAACATGACGCACGGTGGCCGGATCGCGATGCTCGGCCTGCCGGCCGAACAGTTCCCCGTCGACTGGTCCCGGATCGTCACCTCCATGATCACGATCAAGGGCATCTACGGCCGGGAGATGTTCGAGACCTGGTACGCGATGTCCGTGCTGCTCGAAGGCGGTCTCGACCTCTCGCCCGTGATCACCGGCCGCTACGCCTACCAGGACTTCGACGCCGCCTTCGACGACGCCGCCAGCGGCCGCAGCGGCAAGATCATCCTCGACTGGACCGTCTGAACCTCCGGCTCGGTTCGCCTCCGGGGCGCACAGGCCGGTGTCGAGAGACCGGCGCGCCCCTTCGGCCCACCCGCTCACGCACCCTCAGGAGACCTTCATGCTCGATTCCGTACGCAACGAACTGCGCGACACCCTCGAAGAGATCCGCGCCGCCGGGCTGCACAAGCCCGAGCGCGTCATCGGCACCCCGCAGTCCGCCACCGTCGCCGTCACCGCCGGAGGCAACCCCGGCGAGGTCCTCAACTTCTGCGCCAACAACTACCTCGGCCTGGCCGACCACCCCGAGGTCGTCGCCGCCGCGCACGAGGCGCTCGACCGCTGGGGCTACGGCCTCGCCTCGGTCCGCTTCATCTGCGGCACCCAGGAGGTCCACAAGGAGCTGGAGCAGCGGATCTCCGGCTTCCTGGGCCAGGAGGACACCATCCTCTACTCGTCCTGCTTCGACGCCAACGGCGGTGTCTTCGAGACCCTGCTCGGCCCGGACGACGCGGTGATCTCCGACGCCCTCAACCACGCCTCCATCATCGACGGCATCCGGCTGTGCAAGGCCCGCCGCTACCGCTACGCCAACCGCGATCTGGCCGACCTGGAGCGCCAGTTGAAGGAGGCGACCGCAGGCGGCACCGGCCGCACGCTGGTCGTCACCGACGGCGTCTTCTCGATGGACGGCTATGTGGCGCCGCTGCGCGAGATCTGCGACCTTGCCGACCGCTACGGCGCCATGGTGATGGTCGACGACTCGCACGCGGTCGGCTTCGTCGGCGCCGGCGGGCGCGGCACCCCCGAGCTGCACGGGGTGATGGACCGGGTCGACATCATCACCGGCACCCTCGGCAAGGCCCTCGGCGGCGCCTCCGGCGGCTATGTCGCGGCCCGCGCCGAGATCGTCGCCCTGCTGCGCCAGCGTTCCCGCCCGTACCTCTTCTCCAACTCGCTCGCCCCGGTGATCGCCGCGGCCTCGCTGAAGGTCCTCGACCTGCTGGAGTCGGCCGGTGACCTGCGCGAGCAGCTCAACGCCAACACCGCGCTGTTCCGCTCGCGGATGGCCGAGGAGGGCTTCGACATCCTGCCCGGCGACCACGCCATCGCCCCCGTCATGATCGGTGACGCGGCCGAGGCGGCCCGGATGGCGGAGCTGCTCCTGGAGCGCGGCGTCTACGTCATCGGCTTCTCCTACCCCGTGGTCCCGCAGGGCCAGGCGCGCATCCGCGTCCAGCTGTCCGCCGCCCACTCCACCGAGGACGTCAACCGCGCGGTCGACGCCTTCGTCGGCGCGCGGGCCGCCCTCGCGGGCTGACACCGCCCGCCGTCCGGTCCTGCGAGACTGGATGCATGATCGAAGCACGACGGCTGCACATCCTCCGTGCGGTGGCCGACCACCGCACGGTCACCGCCGCGGCCGCCGCGCTCTACCTCACCCCCTCGGCGGTCTCCCAGCAGCTGGCCGCCCTGGAACAGGAGACCGGCCACCGTCTGGTGGAGCGCAGCGCCCGCGGCGTCCGGCTGACCGCCGCGGGCGACATCCTGCTCACCCACGCCAACGCCGTCCTGGCACAGCTGGAGCGCGCCGAGTCCGAGCTCGCCGCCTACGGTTCGGGCGAGGCGGGCACGGTGACCGTCGCGGCCTTCGCCACCGGCATCGGCCTGGTCGTCGCGCCCGCGCTCACCGCCCTCGCCCGCACCGCGCCCGGCATCCGGGTCCGCGTCCAGGACGCCGAGGGGGACGCCAGCCTGCTGATGGTCCTCGACCGGCAGGTCGATGTGGCGGTGGCCGTCGAATACCGGGGCGCGCCGGGCGCCGACGACCCGCGGCTGACCCGGGTCCCGCTCTACGCCGAGCCGTTCGACGCGGTCCTGCCGCCCGGCCACCGCCTCGCCGGGACGGAACAGGTGGCCGTGGCCGACCTCGCCGGCGACCCCTGGATCGGCCCCTACCCCGGCAACCCCTGCCATGACGTCGTCGTCCTGGCCTGCGAGTACGCCGGTTTCCAGCCGCGCCTGGAGCACTCCTCCGACGACTTCCGCGCCGTCGTCGCGCTCGCCTCGGCCGCGGCGGGGGTGGCGCTCGTCCCCCGTTCGGCGCTGCGCGACATGGACCTCACGGGAGTGGTGGTCCGCCCGGTCGACGATGTGGCCCCCACCCGCCGGGTCTTCGCCGCGGTACGCCGGGGCGCCGAGGAACACCCGCTGTTCCGCCCGGTGCTCGCCGCCCTCCGGGAGGCGGCGGCCTCCCAGGGGTGAGGGCGGCAACCGTCCCGCGCGCGCGGCTCCCCGCCCGGCCGCGCCCGAGGTGCCGCCCCGGACCGGCCGTGGCAGGCTCGTCACGGCGGCGGCCCGGGCGGGCGCCGGCGCGGCCCCGGTTCCGAGGAGGCGAGGCGCATGTCGGTCGGCCCGGCCGGCCCGGTGGACGGAACGTCGGCCACCGCGCCACAGGACCCCTACGCGCTGGTGCGCACCCGGGGCTATCTCAAGCTCCTGCTGCTGGCGGCGGCGATCGGCTTCCCGGTGTGCGCCGTCGCGTTCGGCTTTCTCGCGCTGGTCCACGAGCTGGAACCGCTGATCTACCACGATCTGCCGCGGGCGCTGGGCTTTGCCGGGACACCGCTCTGGTGGCCGGTCCCGATGCTTCTGGTGGCCGGCCTCCTGGTCGGGCTGACCGTGCGTCATCTGCCCGGCGCCGGGGGCCATGAGCCCGCCGACGGGCTGGCGCTCCGGGGCGCGCCCCCGCTCTCCGCGCTCCCCGGGGTCGTCCTCGCGGCCCTGACCTCCCTCAGCTTCGGCGTGGTGCTCGGCCCCGAGGCGCCGCTCATCGCCCTCGGCGGCGGTCTGGCCGTGGGCGCCGTACGGCTGCTGAACCGGGGCCTGCCCGAGCAGGCGGCCGCCGCGGTGGGCGCGGCCGGCAGCTTCGCCGCGGTCAGCGCCCTGCTCGGCTCCCCGCTGCTGGGCGCGTTCCTGCTGATGGAGGTGTCGGGGCTGGGCGGTCCGATGCTGGGCGTGGTGCTGGTGCCCGGCCTGCTGGCGTCCGGACTCGGGGCGCTGATCTTCACCGGGCTGGGGGACTGGACCGGGCTCGGTACGTACTCGCTCGCGCTGCACGACATCCCCCGGGCCGCCGGGCCGACCGTCCCGGAGTTCGGCTGGGCCCTGGTCATCGGGCTGCTCGCCGGGTGCGCCGGGCCCGGGGTGCTGCGCCTCGCGCGGTTCCTCAAGGGCCATGTCGTCCGGCACCGGGTCCCGGCCACGATGCTGATGGGCCTGGTGGTGGGCGCGCTGGCGGTGGCGTTCGCCGGGCTCACCGGCAAGCCCGCCTCCGAGATGCTCTATTCGGGACAGTCGGCGCTGGGGGCGCTGTTCCGGGACAGCGCCGGCTACACCGTGGGCGCGCTGCTGCTCCTCATCCTGTGCAAGGGCCTGGCGTACTGCGCGTCGCTGAGCGCCTTCCGCGGCGGCCCCATCTTCCCCGCGCTGTTCCTCGGCGCCGCGGGCGGTGTCGCGCTGTCCCACGTGCCCGGACTGTCGCTCACCGCGGGCTTCGCGATGGGCGTGGGCGCGATGTGTGTGGCGATGCTCCGGCTTCCGATGACCTCGGTGCTGCTGGCCACGCTGCTGCTCGGGAAGAGCGGGCTGACCGTGATGCCGCTGGTGATCGTGGCCGTGGTCGTCGCGTACGTGGTGGCGCTGCGTCTCACCCCCGCCGCCCCCGGCACCCCGGCCCCCGCGCCCCACACCGCCTGACGACGCGCCAGGAGCCCCGCCCCGGCGCCGTCAGAGGGAGCGCGCGAGGCGGAAGCCCACGTCGTCGATCCGGAGGGTCGGATGGCTGCGCCGGCGTACCGAGGCCCGGCAGCTCCAGTGCTCGTCGAACCAGCCGCCGCCGCGCAGCACCCGGTAGCTGCCGTAGACCTCCGCGTCGTAGAGGTCCCAGCACCACTCCCACACATTGCCCAGCATGTCGTACAGGCCCCAGGCGTTGGGCTGTCTGCCGGCCACCTCGTGCAGCCGCTCCCGCGCGTTGCCGCGGTGCCAGGCGATCTCGTCCAGCGGCCCGTACCGGGCCTCCGTCGTACCGGCACGGCAGGCGTGCTCCCACTCGGCCTCGGTCGGCAGCCGGTAGCCGTCGGCGGCGGTGTCCCACTCGGCCCGCTCGGCGTCGGGCTGTACGCGGTAGGCGGGCGTCAGCCCCTCCCGCACGGACAGGGCGTTGCAGAACCGGACCGCGTCCCACCACGAGACGCCCTCGACGGGCAGCCGGTCGCCGTGTGCGTCGCCCGGCCGCTCGCCGGTGACCTCTGCGTACCGCTCCTGGGTGACTGGGACGGACGCGAGCCGGTACGGGGCCAGCTCGACCGGCCAACTGCGCCGCGTCCGCCGGTCCGTCAGCGTCACCCGCCCCGGCGGGACGGGGACCATCCCGGATTCCGTACGTATGTCCATAAGGCGGCGAGCCTAGCAACGCCGGTCCCGCGGAGGGCGGGAATTACGGTGCCGTGCGCGGTCAGCCGTGCGGGGTCCGGCCCGTCCGGGTCCAGGTGGCCACCTGGCGCTCCGTCCAGGTGTTGATGATCCGCTCCGGCGGGACGCCGCACTCCTCGGCGCGGGCGCAGCCGTAGATCTGCCAGTCCAGTTGGCCCGGGGCGTGGGCGTCGCTGTCGATGGCGAAGAGGGTTCCGGCCGCCAGTGCCTGACGGAGCAGCCGGCGTGGGGGATCGAAGCGGTCGGGGCGGCAGTTGATCTCGACCGCGGTGTGATGCTCGGCGCAGGCCGCGAACACCTCGGCGGCGTCGAACTGCGACTCCGGGCGGGGTTTGCCGGTGATCTGCCGCCCGGTGCAGTGCCCGAGCACGTCCACCAGCGGATTGCGGACCGCGGCCAGCAGCCGCCGGGTCATCGGCGCCTTCTCCATCCGCAGCTTCGAGTGCACCGAGGCGACCACCACGTCGAGCCGCTCCAGCAGTTCCGGCTCCTGGTCGAGCGAGCCGTCGTCGAGGATGTCGCACTCGATCCCGGTCAGCAGCCGGAACGGGGCCAGCCGTTCGTTGACCTCCGCCACCAGCGACAGCTGCCGGCGCAGCCGTTCGGCGGTCAGCCCGCGGGCGACGGTGAGCCGGGGGGAGTGGTCGGTCAGGGCGCACCAGGCGTGTCCGAGGCCGCGGGCGGCCCGTGCCATCTCCTCGACCGGGCTGCCGCCGTCCGACCAGTCCGAGTGCAGATGGCAGTCGCCGCGCAGGGCCCGGCGCAGCCGCTGCCCCTGGTCCCCGTCGACCAGCGGGCCCCCCGCCTCCTCCTCCAGGTGCGTCAGGTACGCGGGCGGCGTGCCCGCGAGCGCCTCCTCGATCACCCGGGTGGTCTTGGGGCCCAGCCCTTTGAGACGTCCCAGGGAACCGTTCCGGGCGCGGCGGGCCACCTCGTCGGCGGGCAGTGCGCCGATCACCGCGGCGGCCGTACGGAACGCCTGGACGCGGTAGGTCACGGCCCCTTGCCGCTCCAGCAGGAAGGCGATCCGCGCCAGCGCCTCGACGGGCTCCACGTACGGCTCCTTCCCGGGGCGCCGGCCCCGCAGCGGTCCTCTCACGGTGCCCCACGGGGTGAGCGGCTGCCACCGGGGTGTGCCGGGTCGCCGGGGCGCCGGTGCCAATCGCCCATTACCGACGGGTCCGAAGGTGCTCCGTTATGCGGTTATGTCCGTTCTCCGGCCACTCGATCGGTTTCCATGGAAATGGCATATGGATAGCGTCGATGGGTCTATTCAATGCGTTCAACGCCGCCAATTTCTCCCGAGAACTCCGGGCGAATCGGGCACATTTAATGCCCTGGCAACATTTGGCGCGGCGCTGCCGGAAGGGTGCGTCGGAGTTGTCCGTCCGGACTGCGGCGAGGTGCCGCAAAAATTGGCGGTCTTCAAAGAATCTGCACACCGAATGTGCAGTCGGCACACGCCCTCCCGTGTCACATTCCTACGCTGACCTGCGGCTCAGCGGTTTGATGGCGGAATGTCCAGTTCGTTGAACGTGTGACAACCGGGCCTCCGGAAAAGAAACCGAAGGAGATGTGAAGAAGCTGCCACCAAGTCATGGACGTGCGTGCACGTCAGGTATTTCGACGGCCTGCTCGTGCCCGGATCTGCGGCTGCCCGATTAGCAGCGCAACGCACCTGCGTGCTTTGATCCTTCGCACTGCGGGAGTCACCCCCCGGTTCTCGGTTACGGGAACCCGACTGCCGCTGCCGCGGCCGGGCCACTCCACCGGACGGTTCGGACGCGGTTTTTTCGAGATATTCATCCGAAGGGAATCATCATGAACTCCACCCCCCAGGTTCAGACGCAGGAAATCTCCGACAGCGACCTGGACAACGTGTCCGGTGGCCTCGTCGGCGGCGTGCTCGGCGCTGCTGACAGCATTGCCCCGGTCTCGGGCACCGTTGGCACCGCCACCGGCCTGGTCGACGGCGTCGCCGGCACCGACACCGCGGGCGTCGTCGGCACCGCCACGGGCCTGGTCGCCGGTCTCTGAGCCCCTCTGTGCCGCTGAGCGGCACAGCCGGCTTTGAACGGTGACACCGGCAGGTCGGCGCCCCCTCCTTGCCGACATGCCGGGCCGGCTGCCCCGGTCCGCCCGGACTCCATCCGGGCCCCGGGGCACCGGCCACCACCCGTCCGACCAGAACGTTGCAGTTGAGGGAAGAGTGTCGTGCAGTTCCGCCAACAGGCCCTTTCCAAGCTGCAATCGCCCGAGGAGATCGACCTTCCGGTGCGGTTCGCCCGCCCCCAGGGCTGGCTCGTACTGATCGTCACGGTCCTCTTCGTGGCCGCCGCCTCCATATGGGCGGTGACCGGCACCGTGTCGTCCACGCTGAACGCACCCGGAATCCTCACCCACGGCCAGGGCAGCTACGTCCTGCAGAGCCCCGTCGCCGGCCAGGTCACCGCCGTCCTCGCCGAAGAGGGCAAGCGGGTGGCCGCCCACACCCCGGTCCTGCGGGTCCGCACCGCCCAGGGCACCACCGTCGTCCGCACGCTCGCCGCCGGCCGGCTCACCACGATGGTCGCCACGATCGGCTCGGTCGTCACGACCGGAGCGGATGTGGCCTCCGTGGAACGCGTCGCACGGGCCGACGACCCCCTGACGGCGACCCTGTACGTCCCGGCCGAGAGCGGCGCCACCGTCCCCGTCGGCGCGTCCGTCGACCTCACCGTCCAGTCCGTGCCGACCCAGCAGTACGGCGTCCTGCGCGGGCGGGTCAAAGCGGTCGGCCGTACGGCACAGTCCCGCCAGCGGATCGGCACCTTCCTGGGCAGCAGCCAGCTCGGTGAGGAGTTCTCCCGCCACGGCCAGCCCGTCGCCGTCCTGGTGCAGCTCGACGCCGCCCCGCACAGCAAGTCCGGCTACGCCTGGTCCACCTCCGACGGCCCGCCGTACGCCGTCGACTCCATGACGCCGGCCAGTGGCGCCGTCCACCTGGCCGCGCAGCACCCGATCGATTGGCTGCTGCCGTGACCGCCCCGCACGAATCCGCCGCACCGCAGCAGCAGTTGCCGCCGCCGGTCCGCGGCCGCCGCCGCGCCGAACCCGCCTCCGGCGCCCGCCGCACCCGCCGTGCCGCGCCCGCCCCGAAGACCGGGAAGACGAAGACCGTCCGCACCCCCACCGTCCTCCAGATGGAGGCCGTGGAGTGCGGCGCGGCCTCGCTGGCCATGGTGCTCGCCCACCACGGACGGCACGTTCCGCTCGAAGAGCTGCGGATCGCCTGCGGTGTCTCCCGCGACGGCTCGCGCGCCAGCAACCTGCTCAAGGCGGCGCGCAGTTACGGCCTCCAGGCCAAGGGCATGCAGATGGAACCGGCAGCCCTCGCCGAGGTGCAGGGGCCGGCGATCCTGTTCTGGGAGTTCAACCACTACGTCGTCTACGACGGCATGGGCCGCCGCATGGGACGCCGCGGCGTCCACATCAACGACCCCGACAAGGGCCGTCGTTTCGTGGCGATGGAGGACTTCGACACCAGCTTCACCGGTGTCGCCCTGGTCCTCGAACCCGGCGAGTCCTTCCGCAGGGGCGGCCGCAAGCCCGGCGTCCTCGGCGCCGTGCCCGCCCGGATGCGCGGCACCACCGGCACCCTGCTGGCCGCACTGCTCGCCAGCCTGCTGCTGGTCGCGGTCGGCGCCGCGGTGCCCGCGCTGAGCCGGACGTACATCGACATGTTCCTGATCGGCAACCAGACCTCGCTGCTGGGGCCGCTCTTCGCGTCGATGGCCGCGATGGTCGCGCTGACCGCCGTACTGACCGGGCTGCAACAGGCCAACCTGCTGCGCGGCCGGATCATCTCCTCCACGCTCACCAGCGCCCGCTTCCTGCGCCACCTGCTCAGACTCCCGGTCACCTTCTTCTCCCAGCGGAGCCCGGCCGACCTGGTCCAGCGGCTGCAGTCCAACGACGCGGTGGCCGAGACCCTGGCCAGGGACCTCGCCGCCGCGGGCGTGGACGGGATCGTCGTCGTCCTCTACGCCTTCCTGCTGTGGACCTACGACCCCCAACTGACCGTCATCGGCGTGGGCATCGCGCTGCTCAACGTCGTCGCCATGCGGATCGTGATCCGGCTGCGGTCCACCCACACCCAGAAGCTGCGCGCCGACACCGCGCGGCTGACCAACACCTCCTACACCGGCCTCCAGCTCATCGAGACGATGAAGGCCACCGGCGGGGAGAACGGCTACTTCCGCCGCTGGGCCGGACAGCACGCCACCACCCTGGAGGTCCAGCAGCGGCTGGGCGTGCCGAGCGCCGGGCTGGCCGTGGTCGCCCCCACCCTCGCCACGCTCAACAGCGCGCTGATCCTGTGGATCGGCGGAATGCGGGCGGTCGAGGGCCATATCTCCATCGGCCTGCTCGTGGCCTTCCAGGCGCTGGTGACCCGCTTCACCGCGCCCCTCACCCGGCTCAACGGAGTCGCCGGACGCATCCAGGACTTCGCCGCCGACGTGGCCCGCCTCAAGGACGTCGAGAGCTTCCCCGTCGACACCCTCTACTCGCGCCCCGAGCCGGACGCCGACACCCGCCGGCTCAAGGGGCATGTGACGCTGGAGGAGATCACCTTCGGCTACAGCCCGCTGGACAAGCCGCTGCTGACCGGCTTCTCGCTGGCCGTCGGCCCCGGCCGGCAGGTCGCCCTGGTCGGCGGCTCCGGCAGCGGGAAGTCCACCGTCTCCCGGCTGATCTCCGGGCTCTACAGCCCCTGGGAAGGCACCATCCGCATCGACGGACAGCGGCTGGAGGACCTCTCCCGCAGCGCCCTGGCCGCCTCCGTCTCCTTCGTCGACCAGGACATCTTCCTCTTCGAGGGCACCGTCCGTGACAACGTGGCGCTGTGGGACCCGTCGATCCCGGACGACGCGGTGATCACCGCCCTCCGGGACGCCGCCCTCTACGACGAGGTCATCGCCCCCCGCCCCGACGGCATCCACAGCCGCGTCGAGCAGGACGGCCGCAACTTCTCCGGCGGGCAGCGGCAGCGGCTGGAGATCGCCCGCGCCCTGGTCCGGCGCCCCAGCATCCTGGTCCTCGACGAGGTCACCAGCGCGCTGGACGCCCGGACCGAGCAGATCATCATGGACAACCTGCGGCGGCGCGGCTGCGCCTGCGTCGTCATCGCCCACCGGCTGAGCACGGTCCGCGACAGCGACGAGATCGTCGTCCTCGACCACGGGGTGGTCGTCGAACGCGGCCGGCACGAGGACCTGGTCGCCGCCGGGGGCCCGTACGCCGAGCTGGTCAAGGAGCACTGACGTGTCCGTACCCCCGCCCGCGGTCGTGGGACCGGGCGACACCGACGCCGTGACGTACGCCCTGGGCGGCCTCGGCACCCCGGTCGACTGCACCGGGCTGCGCAGCGTCCCCCTGGAGGGCCCGCATGTGCTGTGGCTCGTCACGGGCGGCTCGCTGGACCTGTTCGCGGTCGACGCCGCCCAGGAAGGGCACTGGCACTTCCTCGGCCGGCTCGAAGCGGGCACCCTGCTGCTCGGCCCGGTCGACGGCCCGCAGCACACCCTGCTCGGCCGGCCCTCCCAGGACTGCCTGCTGCGCCGCATCCCGCTGCGCGAGCTGCCCCGGTACGAGTACGGGGAGTACGGCGACACCGGGTCCTACCCGCAGTACGGCACGCAGGACGGCTACGGCCACGACGCCGCGTACGGCGGCCATACCGAGGCGCCCTCCGCACTGGAGCACGCCTTCGCGCTGGGCACCGCCCGCAGTCTGGGCGTGCTGTTCGAGGCACCGCTCGACGGCCGGCCCGGCGACGAAGCGGTGGCCGACGACGACATCCTGTGGATGCCGGTCCCGCCCGGCAGTGTGCAGTACGGCGCCTCCTACGGCGCGGACGCGGCCGGCGACCTGCTGGTGGACCCCGCGCTGTGGCAGCAGATGGTCAACCAGCAGTACCGGCTGCTGTCCGCCGTCGACCGCTGGATCGAGCAGCTGGAGCGCGCCCACGAGGACCGTACGGCGGCCGGCATCAAGGCGGGCGAGACCGTCCGGGAGCGGGCCGACCAGGCGCTGCTGGCGTCCATCGGCCGTGACCGGGCCGGGCGGGGCGGCGCCACGACGGACCGGACCGGCGACGACACCACCTTCGCGGTCTGCCGCTCGGTCGCCGAGGCGGCCGGCATCACGCTCACCGAGCCGCCGAAGGGCGGCGCCGTCAACGACCGGATCACCCCGGTCGAACGGATCGCGGTCAGCTCGCGCGTCCGGACCCGCGCGGTCCGGCTCCAGGGAAGCTGGTGGCGGACCAACACCGGGCCCCTGGTGGGCCACCGCGCCAAGTCCGGTGCCCCGGTGGCGCTGCTGTGGCGCCGGGGCCGGTACGAGGCGGTCAACCCGGTCTCCGGGCTGCGGATGCGCCTCGGCAAGGACAACGCCGACGAACTCGAACCGCGCGCCGTCATGTTCTACCGCCCGCTGCCCGAGCGGTCGATGAGCCTGTGGCGGCTGATGCTCTTCAGCCTGCGCGGCAGCCGCCTCGACCTCCGGAACCTGGCGCTGAGCGGACTGGTGACCGTCGGGCTCGGCGCCCTCGTGCCCATCGCGACCGGCAAGGTGCTCGGGGAGTACGTCCCGAGCGCGAACAGCAGCCTGATCGTGCAGGTCTCCCTGGCCGTCATGGTCACCAGCATCGTCTCCGCCGCCTTCATGCTGCTGCAGAACCTCACCGTGCTGCGGATGGAGGGCCGCATCGAGAGCACCCTCCAGCCGGCCGTGTGGGACCGGCTGCTGCGGCTGCCGACGAAGTTCTTCACCGAACGCTCCACCGGAGAGCTGGCCAGCGCCGCGATGGGCATCAGCAGCATCCGGCGGGTGCTGTCCGGGCTCGGCCCGGTGGCCGTGCAGTCCAGCACGATCGGTGCGATGAACCTGGTGCTGCTGCTCGTCTACAGCGTGCCGCTGGCGCTGGCGGCCCTCGCCATGCTGGTCGTCATCGGGGCGGTGTTCCTCGCCATGGGCCTGTGGGAGCTGCGCTGGCAGCGACGCCTGGTCAAGCTCGGCAACAAGCTCAACAACCAGGCGTTCCAGACGCTGCGCGGCCTGCCCAAACTGCGGGTCGCCGCCGCCGAGAGCTTCGCGTACGCGGCCTGGGCCCGCGAGTTCGCCCGTTCCCGGGAACTCCAGCAGAAGGCCGGCCGGATCAAGAACCTGACCACCGTCCTCAACGCGGTCTACCTGCCGCTCTGTTCGCTCGCCATGTTCATGCTGCTGGCCGGACCGGCCCGCGGCAGCATGTCGGCCGCCTCGTTCCTCACCTTCAACACCTCGGTGACCATGCTGCTGACCTCGGTCACCCAGATCACCGGCGCCTTCATCTCGGCGGCCGCCGCGATGCCGATGTTCGAGCAGATCAAGCCGGTGCTGGACGAGAAGCCGGAGGTACGCGGGTCCAGCGCCCAGCCCGGCGCCCTGTCCGGCGGCATCGAGGCCAAGAAGCTCTCGTTCCGCTACACCGAGGACGGGCCGCTCGTCCTCGACGATGTCTCGCTGCGGGTCCAGCCGGGCGAGTTCGTGGCCGTCGTCGGCCCGAGCGGCTGCGGCAAGTCGACCCTGCTGCGGCTCCTCATCGGCTTCGACAAGCCCACCTCCGGCAGCGTCCTCTACGACGGCCAGGACCTGTCCGCCCTGGACCAGGCGGCGGTGCGCCGTCAGTGCGGGGTCGTGCTGCAGAACGCGCAGCCGCTCACCGGATCGATCCTGGACTGCATCTGCGGTGCCGAGGCCTTCACCCAGGAAGAGGCCTGGGCGGCCGCCGAGATGGCGGGTCTGGCCGAGGACATCAAGCGGATGCCGATGGGCCTGCACACCATGATCTCCGGCGGTGGCGCGATCTCCGGCGGCCAGCGGCAGCGCCTGATGATCGCCCAGGCGCTGGTCCGCCGCCCGCGCATCCTGTTCTTCGACGAGGCCACCAGTGCACTGGACAACGAGACCCAGCGCATCGTCATCGACAGCACCCGCAAGCTCAGCGCCAGCCGTCTGGTGATCGCCCACCGGCTGTCCACGGTCATGGACGCCGACCGTGTGATCGTGATGGCGGAGGGCCGGGTCGTCGAGCAGGGCGCCCCGGCCGAGCTGCTCGCCGACACCGGCGGCCGGCTGCACGACCTGGTGCGCCGTCAGCTGACCTGAGACGGGACCGGCGTTCCGCCGGGCGGCGGGGCGAGCCATTCCGCCGATCCCCGCGAACCCCCGCATATCGTGCAGGCAGCGAGCGGAGGACGCATGGCCACGATCACAAACCTGTTCGATGAGTTGCCGCCGGACCGGCGCCGGCGGCTGACCGAGATCGCCGTCGAGGTGTCGCTGCCGCGCGCCACCCGGCTCTTCGAGGAGGGCCGGCGGGCCGACCGCTTCTGGATCATCCGCAGCGGACAGGTGGTCCTCGACCAGCACGTCCCCGGGCGCCGGGCCGCGGTCGTGGAGACCCTCGGCCGGGAGGAACTGCTCGGCTGGTCCTGGCTGTTCCCGCCCTATCTGTGGCACCTGGGAGCGGAGACCGTCGGGCCGGTGGAGGCCGTGGAGTTCGACGCTAAGGCGGTCCGCGACCTGTGCGAGGCCGACCCCGTCCTCGGCCGGGCGATGTACCGCTATGTGGCCCGTACGGTGGCCGACCGGCTGCACGGCACCCGCACCCGGCTGCTCGACCTGTACGGGCCCCAGGGCAGCGGGCTCGACACCTGAGCGGCCGCCCGGTCCCCTCCGGGTTGTGAGCGGTGACTGCCGGCTCTGTGCCGTATCACCGTGCCCCGGCCCGCCCGGCCGCACGACAATCGCGGCCATGACCAACGCGGAGACGAGCGGACCGGGCACCGGCACGGCGGACACCGGGCACCGGGACCGCACCGACGACGGGCAACTCGCCTGGGACGACGCCCAGGACCTCGCCGACGCCGACCGCGGCTTCCTCGGCCGGCTGGACCCCTGCGTCATCCGGGACGCCGACGGCCGGGTCGTCTGGGACAACGACGCCTACGCCTTCCTCGCCGGGGACTGCCCGCCGACCGCGCACCCCTCACTCTGGCGGCAGAGCCGGCTGGTCGCCCGCCAGGGCCTCTACGAGGTCGTGCCGGGGCTCTATCAGGTGCGCGGCCTGGACCTCTCCCATGTCACCTTCGTCGAGGGCGACCGCGGGGTCCTCGTCATCGACCCGCTGATCAGTGCCGAGGTCGCGGCCGCCGCGCTGGCCCTGTACCGCGAGCACCGCGGCCCGCGCCCGGTCACCGCCGTCCTCTACACCCACTCGCATATCGACCACTTCGGCGGCGTCCGGGGCGTGGTGGACGAGGCGGAGGTCGCCGCCGGCCGGGTGCCGGTGATCGCGCCGGCCGGCTTCCTCGCCCACGCGGTCAGCGAGAACGTCCTCACCGGCCCCGCCATGGCCCGCCGGGCCGGCTACATGTACGGCGCGCCGCTGCCCAAGGGGCCGGACGGCCAGATCGGCTGCGGACTGGGCCAGACCACCTCGCTCGGCTCCGTCGGCCTGATCGCGCCCACCCTGGACATCACCAGGACCGGCCAGGAAGAGGTGACCGACGGGGTCCGGATGGTCTTCCAGCTGACGCCCGGCACCGAGGCGCCCGCCGAGATGAACTTCCACTTCCCCGACTTGCGGGCGCTGTGCGTGGCCGAGAACGCCTGCCACACCCTGCACAACGTGCTCACCCTGCGCGGCGCGCTGGTCCGCGACCCCAGCGCCTGGGCCCGCTACCTCACCGAGACCCTGCGCCTGTTCGCCGACACCAGCGAGGTCGTCTTCGCCTCCCACCACTGGCCCACCTGGGGCCAGGAGCGTGCCGTCCGCTTCCTGGAGGAGCAGCGCGACGCCTACGCCTATCTGCACGACCAGTCCGTACGGCTGATCAACGCCGGGCTCACCGGCGCCGAGATAGCCGAGCAGCTGCGCTTCCCGCCCGCACTGGAACGCGCCTGGCACACCCGCGGCTACTACGGCACCCTCAGCCACAACGCCAAGGCCGTGTACCAGCGTTACATGGGCTGGTTCGACGGCAACCCGGCCCATCTGTGGCAGCATCCGCCGGTGGCCGCGGCCCGGCGCTACGTGGAGTTCATGGGCGGCGCGGACGCCGTGGTGGCCAAGGCCCGCACGGCGTACGAGGAGGGCGACCTGCGCTGGGTGGCCGAAGTGGTCAACCACGTGGTCTTCGCCGACCCGGAGCACGCCGAGGCCCGCGCGCTCCAGGCCGACGCCCTCGAACGGCTCGGCCACGGCGCTGAGTCCGGCCCCTGGCGCAACTTCTACCTCATGGGCGCCACCGAACTGCGCGCCCACCGCCCCGGCACACCGCCCGCCGACGGGACCACGGACCCCGGCGGCGCCGGGAACACCCGGCCCGTAGCCGATCTGCTCGCCGCGCTCACCACCGAGCAGATCTTCCGGTCCATGGCCGTCCGCCTCAACGGCCCCCGGGCCGGCGACCGGCGCCTCCTCCTGCGCTGGGACATCGAACCCGCACCCGGCGGGACCGACGCACCGGCCACCCCCGAGACGTGGACGCTGCTGCTGTCCAACGGGGCGCTCACCCCCATGCCCGGCGAGGCCCCGCGCCGCGAACCGCCGCACGCCACGCTGCGCCTGGCCCGCACCACCCTCGACGCGGTGCTGAGCGGCGCCACCACCTTCGCCGCCGAGATCGCCGCCGGCACGGTCGCCCTCGACGGCGACCCCCAGGCGCTCCTCACCTTCGGCACCCTCCTGGACAAGCCCGACCCGGCCTTCCCGATCGTCACGCCCTAGGGTCCCCGCTGCGGCCCCGCCCTCCCGCGTGACGCCACCCGGGAGCGCGGGGTAACTTTTCCATCACGAAAGGCCTGACGGCTGTGCCGAAGCCGCGCGCGTCGGCATGGTGCCCCACGTGCGGTGCATCGTGGGGCGATCCAGGCGTTTCCGCGGGCAAGGGGCGTTCCCGGAGCCGCTGTTGGGGAGGGCGGGCGGTGTCCGGACCGGCACGGCACCCGGCTCGCCGAGGGCTTTCTCCCCTTCGTCCCGGGAGGGGCGTTCCGTACGGCATCTCTCCGTAGCCTTACAGTCACTCTGGCTCAGAACGGTACGCACACCGGCCCAACGCCCCAGCAGAGGAGGCCCCGTGACGCGCTCGGCTCCCCTCCCGGGGCCCCGTACCGTTCCGTCCGCACCCCGAGCGCAGCAACAGCCGTAGGAGTAACCGTTCATGTGGTGGCCCCGTCGTCATGGTCCAGCGCAGCCGGCGAAAGCGCCGCAGCCCACCCGCCGGCGGCCGCCCAGCTCCCCGTGGGCCTCGCTCCGGGAGCAGTTGGCGGTCTTCTTCGCGACCTGGTCCGTCACCCGTCTCGTCCACCGCGACCTCGGACTGTCCGGCGTACGGGACATGCAGGGCCTGGTCGACGCGGTGGCCGTGCGGCGCAACAAGCCGATCACCATCACCGAAGTACCGCTCCCGCAGCAGGTGTCCGGCTTCTGCGCCCGGGGCAGGGACCGCGACTTCATCGTGGTGGACTCCACCGCGAACGAACTCACCCGCCTGCACGTCAGCCTGCACGAGCTGTTCCACCTGTGGGAGGAACACCCGGCCGAGGACGCCTCCTCGGGCCGGCTCATGACGGAGGAGACCGTGCGACAGCTGCTGCCCGGACTGAAGACCGGCCCGGTGCTCCAGGTACTCAACCGCTCGCACTACGACAGCGCCCATGAGCGGCGGGCGGAGGCCTTCGCCACCGTGATGCTGCAGCGCCACCTGGAGCTGCGGCGCGATCAGCGCACCAACGGGTTCCTCTCCTCGGCACTCTCCCACCGGAGGTCCGGTGTCTGAGAGCGCCTCGAACGTCGTCTACCTGGCCATCGCCGTCATCGACTTCGTGGTCGCCGGGTGGAAGTGCCTGGCCCTGCTGCGCGACCGCACCCCGACGCTCACCCTGATCACGGTCAACTTCGTGGCGTCCGGCCTGGTGTTCGCGATGGCCGCACCCGCCGGGTACCGGCTGCTGGGAGACCTCACCGGCATCCCCACCTTCGCCACCCTCCCCGTCTACGTCGGCATCCTGACCTGCTTCTCCCTCCTCCACCTGCTCACCGTGCTGTGGGACCCCCGGCTGCGGCAGCGCCCCGAGGTGCTGCGCCGCCGGGTCACGGTGTGGTCGGCGGCGTACGTCGCGGCGCCGGCCGTCATGGTTGCCGCGTTCTGCTCCGCCGACCTGTCCGGGCCGACGGACCCCCTCAAGTTCAACACCAACTTCGCGGTCGAGCCGCTGGTCCAGGTGTTCCTGGGGGTCTTCCTGGCCACCCTGGCCTGCGGAACCCTCAACACCTACCGGCAGTGCCGCAAGCTGAAGCCGGCGGACGCCCGGTTCCAGCGCGCGCTGCGCTCCTTCGGCATCGCCATGCTGTTCGTCTTCGGCTATGTGGTCTGCTCCGTGCCGGCCATCGTGCTGGCCGCCTTCGGCAATCACACCCTGGACGCCGTGGGCGTGCTCGGCTCCACCTTCGGCTCGATCGGCGCCCTGATCACCAGCTACGGACTCTCCGGCGCCGCGGTGGGCGCGTGGCTGCGCGAACGCCGCGACATCAGGGCCCTGCAGCCGTTGTGGGACCTCGTCGTCGAAGGCGTCGACGAGGACCTCGCGTTCAGCGTGGACAGCGCACGGAGCCATCGCCTGGCCTGGAACGTCGGATTCAACCTGCACCGGCGGGTCATCGAGATCCTCGACGGGATGCGCGCGCTGCGCCCCTGGGTGTCGCCGCTGCCCGTGGCCGCCGTCCACGCCGCGCACGAAGAGCAGGCGTCCGGGGGCGCCACTGACGCCCGGCGCCTCTCGGAGCGGGACCTGGCGGCGGCGGCCACCGCCGCTGCCCTGCGGGACGCCGTACAGCGCCTGCAGGCGGCCCGGCGGGACGCGGCGGAGCTGGGGCAGGCCGGCCGGCCCCAGCCGCCCGGGGGGCCGCAGGTGGCGCTGCCCGGCGAGGACACCCCGGCCTCCGGCGAACGCCAGCGGCTGCTGCGCGTGGCCCAGGCGCTCACCGACCCGCTGGTCGCCACCGCGCTCCAGGCCGTCCGTGGGCAGCGGTCCGCCACCGGGGTGGCCGAACAGCAGTAGCCGGCTACGGCAGAATTGGCCCGCTCCCGCGCCGGTCCGGGCGACTGACCATGCCCGGTTCCCGGTGGCGTGGGGGCGTCATCGAACCAACTGGGGGATTTCTGTGAAACGCGCTGTTGTCCTCGGCGGGAGCATCGCGGGCCTGTATGCCGCGAGGGTCCTGAGCGACCACGCCGACGAGGTCGTCGTCCTCGAAGCGGATGACCTGGGGGAGGACGGCACCGGCCGCGGCGCTCCGCAACGACAACAACTGCACGCCCTGCTGTCCATGGGCCACACCCACCTCGAACGCTGGTTCCCGGGCATCACCGGGGAACTCGTCGCCGGCGGGGCACGCCTGGGAACCGGCCCCGAGGTGCAGTTCTACGTGGACGGCGCGCTCAAGGCCCCCGTCCCCGACCTGCGGATGCTGGGCGCGTCCCGGCCGTTCATCGAAAGCCGGGTCCGCCGACGGGTCATGACCCTGCCCCAGGTCCGGTTCCTGCACGGGCGCGCCCACGACCTGCTGTTCGGCGACGGCCGGGTCCGCGGCGTGCGGTACTCCGCAGCGGACGGCACCCCGGACACGGGAGGCCCCGCGACGGAACTCGACGCCGACCTGGTGGTCGACGCCATGGGACGCGCCAGCCGCCTCGGCACCTGGCTGCTCCGCGGCGGCTGGGAGCAGCCTCCGCAGCGCCGGATGAGGATCGACCTGGGCTACGCCACGGCCGTCTTCCGGCGCGGCGACGAACTCCCCGGTACGGTCGTCGCGCACGCCTCACCGGGCCCCGCCAGCGGATACCAGCCCACGCTCAGTGAACCGGGGGCGATGGTGGCGGTGGAGGACGACCGCTGGATGGTGGTGCTGGTCGGCTACACCGACCACCGCCCGGGACGCGACCCGGCCGACTTCCTGGCCCGGATGCGGCGTTGCGTCCCCCCGCTGCACGAGGTGGCCGACCGCTGCGCCCTGGTGGGCGACATCCAGACCTTCCCCTTCCCGGAGAGCCGGCGACGTGACGTCACCCGGCTGCGCCGGTTCCCCGGGGGACTGGTCGTGGTGGGGGACTCCCTCGCCTCGGTCAACCCGATCTACGGGCAGGGCCTGACCCTCGCCGCGCTGCAGGCCTCCTGTCTCTCCGCCTCCCTGCGCGCCGGGGCCGCGCCGCACGCTCCGGCGTGGGACTACTTCCGGCGGGCCGCCGTGGTGGTCGACGCCGCCTGGCAGCTGTCGGCGACCGCGGACCTGGCGCAGCCCCATGTGAACGGCCCCTACCCCCGTGGCTACCGGCTCGCCCGCTGGGCCGTCGACAAGCTCACCGAGGCCTCCGTCCTCGACTCCGGGGTCAACCAGGCGTTCATGGACGTGGCGCACATGCGGCGGCACCCGAAGGCGCTGACCCGCCCCCGGGTGCTGGCCCGAGCGGCGCGGGTGCTGGCCACCCGCTGACGTCCCGCCCGGCGCCCGGCCCGATGCGGCAACTCGCTGCGGGGCCGGGCGCCTTGTGGGGCGGCCGCCGACCGGTGCCTCCCCGGGGCGCGGTGCCGGGACGGACCGGCTCCTCGGCGCGATCACCTAAGGTGAAACGGCACTCGAGGAAAGGGAGCTGACGATGGCCTCGTGGCCGAAGACGCTGGACCGGGCGGGGATCACCGACCCGGCGCTGCGCCGTGACTACAGCGCACAGCGTCAGCTGGTGGCGCGCTACGCCCGCGCCGAGTACACGGCCGTGCGTCTGCTCCTGCCCGCGCCGCTGGTGCCCGACGTCCTCGCGGCGACCGCGTTCATGCACCACAGCGACAACCTCATCGACCAGGGACCGGCCGGGGAACGCGTCGCCGCGCTCGCCGACTGGGAGAGCCGGGTGCACGCCGCCCTCAAGAGCGGCGAAGCCGAGGAGCCCGTACTGCGCACGCTCCTCGACACCCTCACCCGGCGGCCCCAACTGCGGCAGTACGTCGAGGACTTCCTCGCCGGGGCGCCGCTGGAGGTGCGGACGACGGGCTTCGCCACGGAGCACGACTTCCAGCACTACATCGACGGCTACTCGCTGCCCGCCTTCCTGCTCATCGCCTGCCTGCTGGGCGACGGCACACCCACCGCCCCGTACGTCGCCGGCTGCCGCACCTTCATCGAGGCGAGTCAGCGGCTGGACTTCCTGAACGACCTGGCCGAGGACCTGGCCGCCGGACGCCTCGGCCTCACCGAGGAACTCCTCGCCCGCCACGGCCTGACCCGCACCGGCCTGGCCGGCAAGGACCGCACCGCCGTCGAGGGCTTCCGCGCGCTGCTCGGTGACCAGGCCCGGCAGATCCGCTCGGGCCTGTCGGCGTCGTACGGGCTCGTGGAGCTGGTGCCCGCCCGCAACCGGCCGTTCGTCCGGGCGCTCGTCACCATCCAGGGCCTCACGCTGCGCGCGGCGGCCCGGAAGGGGACCGGGCTGCTCGACGACTCCGCCCGGCCGCAGGTGGCGGCGGCGCTGCGGGTGCTCGCCCGTGAATACGTGGCGGCGCGTCGGGGACGTGACACGGGGGCGGCCGTCGGCGGCGTCGCCCCGGAGGCGGGCGGAAAGGCCTGATTCCGTAGGCGGACCGGACGGGCCGGCGTCCCCCGGTCCCGTTCAGCCGCCGCGGCGGCCGGGGGAGGGACGCTCCTCGCTCTCGGGCCGGGCCAGTCCCAACAGCCCCTGGATCAGTGGGAAGACCCGCCGTCTGCTCCTGGAGGGCAGGGAGCGCATCCGGTCGGTGAGCTCCCGCACCTCGGGGTCCTCGCCCTCCGGGCGGCTCAGGGCCTCGGACAGCGCGTCCCGCAGCTCCCGGTCGATCCGGCTGTCGCCGCAGGTGTCGCTGCGCATCGCCAGCCGGTTGATGCCCTTGCCCCGCAGCAGCGCGAGATGGGTCAGCTGCTCGTGCGTCGACTGGAGGGCGCGGTACAGCGCCTGACGCTCGGTGGCGGTGAAGAACCCCGGCTCGACCTCGAAGAACTTCTCCAGCTTCCGGGTGACGTCCAGCCCGGGGCTCTTCCGCTTGCCGTTCAGCAGGTAGCCGACCTGGCCGTGGGAGATCCCGGCCCCCGCGCCGATCTCGTCGAGGGTGTACATCTTCCCGTCGGGCTTGCGGCGGGTCTCCCGCAGGAAGACGAGGCGGTCCTGGAAGGAGTCCTGCACGTTCTCGGACTCCTCCCCGGCGTGATCGAGCAGCGCCTGTACGCGGGGCACCGTGAGGCCCGTCCGGTGCGAGAGGTGGTCGATGTCGATGACCTCGCGTCCGAGGTCCAGGTCCCGGAGGAGTTCGTCGATCGCCGTGACGACGGCTCGAAGACCATCCGCCGGGTGCATGTCCGAGGCATCCATGGCGATGGGAGGTCTCCTGGTCGGTGGACAGACGGGACGGCGGCATACGCGCAGCCGCTTCGAGGTTAACGGGTTGTCAGCACCGTACGCCATGTATGGCACAACAATTGTGTCAAGAGACGGGGGCGAGGGGTTGTGGCGCTGCCACCAAGGCTCCCGAGTTAAACGATTGTTGACAACGCGGGATTGGTTGAAGGATGCTCACCAGGGCGATGCCGCGGAAACGACCGGCGGGCATGTTGCGCAGGGGGCCGCTCACCTTTCGCACCTCGCAACTGCCGCCCTTCCCGGTGGTGGGGGGGGGGGGCGCCCGGGGGGGCGCCCCGCCACCCCCCCACCGGGGGGGGGGGGCGCGCCGGCGCCGGGGCG